>JAYVDE010000191.1:0-6538 GCA_043749575.1 Burkholderiaceae bacterium
ATCGCCGCGCTCGCAGCGCGCATCGGCGGCGTCCAGCGCCGGCGGCGGGGTGTCGTAGCTGCGGCGCCAGACCAGCACCTGCTCGTCACCGTACTGCTGGGCGGTCTCGGTCTTGTTCAGGCCTTGCAGCGCACCGTAGTGGCGCTCGTTCAGCCGCCAGTCATTGACCACCGGCAACCAGCTGCGGTCCATTTGGTCGAGCGTGTGCCACAAGGTCCAGATCGCCCGCTTCAACACCGAGGTGTAGGCGATGTCGAACTCGAAGCCGGCTTCCTTCAACAGCCGGCCGGCCTGCTGGGCCTGGCGCACGCCCAGCGCGGTGAGCGGCACGTCGGTCCAGCCGGTGAACCGGTTTTCGAGGTTCCAGGTCGATTCGCCGTGGCGGATGAGGACGAGCTTGTGCATGGCGGCTGCGGGGGGGGCGAATTGGCGGGCGGGGCGGGCGGCGCATCGCCCGCAGGGGGCTGGCCGGTCGGGGTCAGCCCGCAATTCTATAATCTGCGGTTTTGACAGCCCCAGGCCCAACCCCCGTGAAGTTCATCCTTGATAACTGGCCGCTGATCCTGCTGGCCACCACCTCCGGTGGCTTGCTGCTGTGGCAAGTCCTGCAAAAGGCCGGCAGCGGTGTCGGCCCCGCCGAGGCCGTGCGCCTGATCAACCGCGAGAAGGGCGTCTTGATCGACGTCTGCGAGCCGGCCGAGTTTGCCGCCGGCCATGCGGTGGGCGCGCGCAACATCCCGGTCGGGACGATCACAGGCTCGAAGGACTTGCCGTCGAACAAGGCCTTGCCGCTGGTCCTGCTGTGTGCGTCGGGCGCCCGCGCCGGCCGTGCCGCCGGTCTGCTGCGCAAGGCGGGCTACGAGAAGGCGACCGTCGTGACCGGTGGCCTGCCGGCGTGGCGCGAAGCCGGTCTGCCGGTCGAGAAGAAGTAGCGCGGGTGGGTGGACCGGTCGGCGCGCTGGCGACCTGACCCGACCCGACCCGACCCGACCCGACCCGACCCGACATTCGGCAAGGGTTCTCGGTCGCGGCGACAATTAGCCTATCGTTTTTATTGAATTGACCGCCATGGCCGCCGTTCGCATGTACACCACCCAAGTCTGCCCCTACTGCACCCGGGCCAAGGCCTTGCTGAAGCAGCGCGGTGTCGACCAGATCGAAGAAGTGCGCATCGATCTCGATCCGCAGCAGCGCGAGCAGATGATGGCGCTGACCGGCCGGCGCACGGTGCCGCAGATCTTCATCGGCGAGACCCATGTCGGCGGTTGCGACGATCTGGTCGCGCTGGACCGCAACGGCGGCCTGACGCCCCTGCTGCAAGCCGCCTGAGGCGGCGCTCGGCGCAGCGCCTGCCAGCGCCGCAGCCGGCCGCGCTCGCCACTGGCTGGCGGTGCTTGGCGGTGACTGGCGCTGCGCCATAATTCGCGCCGAAACCAGCCCGAATCTGCCCGCGACCCAATGGTGGCGGGCTTTTTGTTTTTTCTCCAGGATCCCCACCGCCATGGCCGACCAAGACTCCACCCCCGTGTTCCAGATCCAGCGCATGTACCTGAAGGACTTGTCGCTGGAACAACCGAACTCGCCGCAGATCTTGCTGGAGCAGCAGGCGCCGCAGGTCGACATCAACCTGGCGATGGCCGCCGGCGGCGTTGCCGATGGGATTTTCGAGGTCACCGTCACCGCCACTGTGACGACCAAGCTCAAGGACAAGACGCTGTTTCTGATCGAGGCCAAGCAGGCCGGCATCTTTGAGATTCGCCACGTGCCCGAGGACCAGCTGCAGGGCATTCTCAGCATCGTCTGCCCGCAGATGATCTATCCCTACTTGCGCGCCATCGTGTCCGATGTCTGCACCCGCGCCGGCTTCCCGCCGATCATGCTGACCGAGGTGAACTTCCAGGCGATGTTCGAAGCCCAGCAAGCGCAGGCCGCCGGCAACGGCAGCGGCCTCCTCGCCAACGCCAACTGAGGTCACGGCGCCGCAGCGCGGTCTTGGGCATGTCGTCCCAGCAGCCCCTGCCGATCGTCGTGCTGGGCGCCGGCGCCTGGGGCACCGCGCTGGCGGTGGCGGCCTCGGCGCAGCACCCGGTGTTGCTGTGGGCCCGTGATGCGACGCAGGCCGCCGAGATGGCCACCAGCCGTTGCAATCGGCGCTACCTGCCCGATGTGGCCTTGCCCGCCGGGCTGCGCATCACCGCCGATCTGGCCGAGGCCGATGCGGTGGCCACGCAAGGCCTGGCGGTGATCGGCTCGCCGATGGCGGGCCTGCGCGAGCGCCTGCTGGCGCTGCCCGTCGGCGCGCAGGCGCTGTGGCTGTGCAAGGGTTTCGAGTCCGGCAGCGGCGGGCTGGGCCACGAGATTGCCCGTGAACTGCGACCCGATCTGCGCTGCGGTGTGCTGTCGGGCCCCAGCTTCGCGCTGGAAGTGGCCCGCGGCCAGCCGACCGCGCTGGTGGCCGCCAGCGCCGACGAGGCGCTCTGCCAGTTGGCGGTGCGGGCGTTTCACAGCGACAGCCTGCGGGTCTACACCAGCAACGACCCGGTCGGCGTCGAGGTGGGCGGCGCGGTCAAGAACGTGATGGCAATCGCCACCGGCATCGCCGACGGCCTGGCGCTGGGGTTGAACGCCCGAGCCGCGCTGATCACCCGCGGCCTGGCCGAAATGAGCCGCCTGGGCGCGGCGTTGGGCGCCCGACCCGAGACCTTCATGGGGCTGTCGGGCCTGGGCGACCTGGTGCTCACCGCCACCGGCGACTTGTCGCGCAACCGGCAAGTCGGCCTGATGCTGGCCGCCGGCCTGGCGCTGCCCGACATCCTGCTTCGTCTGGGCCATGTCGCCGAGGGCGTGCACACGGCGCCCACGCTGCAACAGCGCGCGCGGCGCAGCGGCGTGGCGATGCCGATCACCGATGCGGTGGTGGCCGTGTTGCAGGGCCGGCTGTCGCCCGCCCAGGCGCTGCAGCAACTGATGTCGCGCGAGGCGCGGGCCGAGGCTTGAAGGTCTGACCCGGCCGGCCAGGCAGGGGTCAGCGGCCGTCAGCTAGCTGCCGCCCGCGTAGCCAAGCTGGCGCCAGGCTTCGAACACCGCCACCGCCACCGTGTTGCTGAGGTTCAGGCTGCGCTGGCCGGGCCGCATCGGCAGGCGCACGCGGCGCTCTGGTGAAAAACTGTCGCGGATCTCGGGCGGCAGGCCGGCGGTCTCGCTGCCAAACACCAGCCAGTCGCCGGCGGCCCAGGCCACGGTCGAAAAACCCTGGCTGCCCTGGGTCGTGAAGGCCCACAGGCGGCCGCCGCCGCTGGCCGGGCTCAGCGTCTTGAACGCGGCCAGCAGCGCGGCCCAGTCGGCATGGCGCCGGATGGCAGTGAACTCGTGGTAATCCAGCCCGGCGCGGCGCAGCAGCTTGTCGTCCATCGAAAAGCCCAGCGGTTTGACCAGGTGCAGCGCACAACCGGTGTTGGCGGCCAGCCGGATGACGTTGCCGGTGTTGGGCGGAATCTCGGGGTGAACCAGCACGATATGAAACATAGGCGCCGATTGTCGTGTGGCTGCCGGGCAGGCGCCACGGCGACCGCGGCCCGGCGATCAGCCAACCACCACCCGCCACCCGCCAACCTCACGCGGCGGGTGGCGGCGTGCGGGCCAGCACCCAGACCTGCACGCTGGTGGCGCCCGCCGCCAGCAGCGCCTGGCTGGCCGCGGCCACGGTGACGCCGGTGGTCATCACGTCGTCGACCAGCGCCACCGGCCGGCCGGCCAGGCCGGCGGCACCGGCGGGTGTCACCCACATCGCGTCCAGCAGGTTGCGTTGGCGGCCGGCGCGCGACAGCCCCACCTGGTGGGGCGTGTCGCGCAGGCGCTGCAGCCAGTGGGCTTCGGCCGCAACGCCTTGCAGCGCAGCCACCCGCCGCGCCAGTTCCCAGGCCTGGTTGTAGCCGCGCTCGGCCAGGCGGGCGTCGCTGAGCGGCACCGGCAGCACCCGGTGCACGCGCTGCGCCGGGGCGGCCTGGGCGGCCACGGCGCCCGGCTGGCCCGGCTGACCCGCCCGCAGCACGGCCTGGTGCAGGGCCTGCGCCAGCAGCCGTGCCCGCTCGGGCTGCGCCTGGAATTTGAACTGCGCGATCAGCCGGTCCCACGGGAAACCGTAGTCGGCCAGCGCGATGCAGCGCACATAGGGTGGCGGCTCGCGCAGGCAGGCGCCGCAGGCGAGTCCGCCGGGTTGGGCCAGGGCGCAGCGGGGGCAGCGCGCGGGCTGTTGCTGGACAAACCGGGCCTCGCAGTCGCCGCACAGGCCGCTGGCTGCCCACTGGCCGCAGACCGCGCACGGCCGCGGCAGGCGCCAACCCAGACCGGTCTGCAGGAGACTGCGCAGGCGGGTACCAAGATGCCCGCCAATGGGCAAGCGGACGGCGGCCTGGCGCTGGGACATCGGCTCAATATACTGCCGGCCCATGCCCGACGACCTTGCCCGAGCACCTGCCACCGACACCCGCGCATTGGCCCGGCAACTGGCGCGCGCCGCGCGGTCTGAGGCCGCGCCCTGGCTGCACCAGGAAGTGGCCCGCCGCATGGCCGAGCGGCTGCCGGTGATCAAGCGGCCACCCGAGACCTGGCTGGACTGGTGGGGCTTCACCGGCGGCAGCGCAGCCTCGGTGGCTGCCGTGTGGCCGCAGGCCCGGCGCAGCGTGGCCGAGCCCACCGAAGCGCTGGTCGAGCGCAGCCGCCAGGCCCTGCAAACACCCTGGTGGGCCTGGGGCCAGCGCCGCCGCGATGCCGCACAGACCGTCAGCTTGTCGTCACAAGTGCCCGATGGCAGCACGCAGATGCTCTGGGCCAACCTGGTGTTGCACAGCGCGGCCGACCCGGCGGTGCTGCTGGCGCGCTGGCACCGGGCGCTGGCGGTCGACGGCTTCCTGATGTTCTCCACCTTCGGCCCCGACACCTTGCGCGAACTGCGGTCGGTTTATGCCGAGGCCGGCTGGCCCGCGCCGCATCCGCCTTATGCCGACATGCACGACCTGGGTGACCTGATGGTGCACGCCGGCTTTGCCGACCCGGTGATGGACCAGGAGCCGCTGCAGCTGACCTGGTCGTCGCCCGCCGCGCTGCTGGACGAACTGCGTGGGCTGGGCGGCCACCTGGGCTTGCAGCGATTTGCCGGCTGCCGCACGCCGCGCTGGCGCAAGCGCCTGTTGGCGGCGCTGGCCGAGCGCGCCGATGCGCAAGGCCGCATCCGCATGAGCTTCGAACTGGTCTACGGCCATGCCTACAAGCCGCCGCCCAGGCCCGGTCGGGGCGGGCCGGTAACGGTGTCGCTGGAGGCGATGCGGGCCACCTTGCCGCCACGCCGGCTGGGCTAGGGTTGGCACTCCGCTAGAATCTGCGGTTGGTCTGGCCCCTACCGGCACCGACAAGATGGGCTCGAGGCGAAGGCCGCTGGTGCGTCAGGTCCCGCTGGTCCCGCTGGTGCCGCTGGTGCCAGTCAAGGCCGGCCCAGGGTCTACCATCCGGATCACGCTCAAAGCCTCCTCTCTACCGCCCATGTCCATCACGCTCGCTCCCAGCCCCTGGCCTGCACCGCCGCCTTCGCGGCGCGATGCGGGCTGGCGCTTCGGCCGCGAGTTGACCCAGCCGGTGGGCTGGCTGTTCGACCTGCGGCGCAACGTCTCGATCACGCCGCGCCAGTTGCTGCTGGCCTACACGCTGCTGTGCTGTTTGTCGCTGGTGGTGGCTGCGGGCTTCTGGTCGCAGGGCGTGGTCGCTGTCGGGCTGTTCGCCGGCTTGGAGCTGCTGGGCGTCGGCGTGGCCTTGCTGGTGGTGGCACGCCATGCCGGCGACCGCGAAACCATCACCTTGACTGGCCGTGACGTGTCGGTCGAGCAGCACATCGGCCCCGCGGTCGAATGTGTCTCCTTTCGCGCCGAATGGCTGCGGGTTGAACCGGCGGCCGACGACGGCTCGCTGGTCGAGCTGTCGGGCGAAGGCCGAAGCATTCGGGTGGGTCGCCATGTTCGTTCAGAACTGCGGCTGGAACTGGCCCATGAATTGCGGCGCGCGTTGCGCCTGGCGCGGTCGGCAAGCGACCGGGCTGTGGATCACGACACTAGAACATGACGACGATGATGACAAAAACGCTGATGTCCCGGGCTGGCAACGGCCTGATGGCGCTGGGTGCCGTGGTGGCCACCGCGGCCAGTACGGCCGTCCAGGCCACCGGCAACCTGGCGGGCGGCCCGGCCACCAACCAGCTGGACCTGCACCCGGCGGTCACCAAGATCGCGCTTGAGGTGCAGCACCTGCACTACTTCATGCTGGTCGTCTGCGTGGTGATCTTCCTCGCCGTGTTCGGCGTGATGTTCTATTCGATCATCAAACACCGCAAGTCGGTCGGCCACAAGTCGGCCAACTTCCACGAGAGCGTGACGGTCGAGATCGCCTGGACGATCATTCCGTTTGTCATCGTGGTGGTGATGGGCATGTTGGCCACCAAGACCGTGGTGGCCATGAAGGACACCAGCGCCGCCGATCTCACGATCAAGGC
>JAYVDE010000192.1:0-16503 GCA_043749575.1 Burkholderiaceae bacterium
CAGGTGACCACGCTGTGCGCACCGCCCACGGTCTGGCGCATGCTGATCCAAGAGCAGCTGGCCGGCTGGCCGATCAAGCTGCGCGAGTTGCTGAGTGCCGGTGAGCCGCTGAACCCCGAGGTTATCGAGCAAGTGCGCAGCGCCTGGGGCTTGACCATCCGCGACGGTTTCGGCCAGACCGAGACCACCGCCCAAATCGGCAACCCGCCGGGGCAGAAGATCAAGTTCGGCTCGATGGGCCGGCCGCTGCCCGGCTACCGCGTGCTGCTGCTCGACCCCGACGAGCACCCCGCAGAAGAGGGCGAAATCTCGCTGGCGCTGAGCGACGCGCAGTGGGGCAGGCCCGCCGGCCTGATGGTGGGTTATGCCGATGCGCCCGAAAAAACCGCCGAGGTGATGCGGGCCGGCCATTACCACACCGGTGACGTCGCCCAGCGCGACGCCGAGGGCTACATCACCTATGTCGGCCGCGCCGACGACGTGTTCAAGGCCAGCGACTACCGCATCAGCCCGTTTGAGCTGGAGAGCGTGCTGATCGAGCACCCGGCAGTGGCCGAAGCTGCGGTGGTGCCCTCGCCCGACGCCTTGAAGCTGGCGGTGCCCAAGGCCTTTGTCACGCTGACCGCCGGCCATGCGCCCGACGCCGCCACCGCGCTGAGCATCCTGGCCTTCTGCCGCGACAAGCTGGCGGCCTACAAGCGGGTGCGGCGGATCGAATTCACCGAGCTGCCCAAGACCATCAGCGGCAAGATCCGTCGGGTCGAGCTTCGCCGCAAGGAAGAAGCCCGTGCGATGCCGCCGCAGCCGGCTGAAGGCGAGTACTTCGACGACGACCTGCGCGGTACCTGACGCCGCGCCACCTTGAGCCGACCGCCTTTCGCCCCACCACTGTCCCGCAGTCGACAGGCCCACTCCGGGTTAGCGCTCTTCCAACAATCCGTTTGTCGGACAAAGATCGCGCTCTTGATTTTGGAGTGTGCGATGGAAGCCCAAGGCGGGGCCTCGGTGTTTCATAAAGTGGTGGTCGAACCCGCGTACAAGGCGGTGTCGGCGGCCATTGAGCGCGCCATCGTCGACGGGGCGCTGCCGCCCGGATCAGCCCTGCCCACCGAGCAAGTCTTGTCCGAGCGCTTTGGCGTGCACCGCTCCACCGTGCGCGAGGCGATCCGCCAGGTTGAGCAGGAAGGCCTGCTGCAACGCCGCGAAGGCCGGCGGCTGTTCGTCTGCCTGCCCGGTGTGCATGACCTGGCGCCGCGGGCCTCCCGCTTGCTGCTGCTGCACCAGGTCACTTTTCAAGAGCTGTGGGATGTCGCGGTCGTGCTCGAACCCTTGGCCGCACGCCTGGCCGCCAGCCAGGCGGCCGACGACGACCTGGCCTTGCTCGACGCCAACATGGACGCCAGCCGGCGCGAAAAATCGTTCGACAAGCTGGTGGCGCTGGACACCGAATTCCACGCGCTGGTCGGCCGCGCCAGCCACAACCGCGCCTTGATGTTGGCGCGCGAACCGGTGGGACTGCTCTACAAGCCCACGCTGCGAGATCTGTTCAAACGCCTGCCGCAGTCCAGCGGGCGCAACCTCGAGGCCCACGGCCACACGCTGGACGCGCTGCACCGGCGCGACGGCGATGCGGCGGTCGAGTGGACCTGCAAGCACATGGTCGATTTTCAACGCGGCTTCGCGATGGCTGGGCTCGACATGAGCAAGCCCATCGCGCAGCCGAACCCGGGCCCCTGACGGGCCCACCACCTCTAGCGCCCGTTCAAGGGCGATTCACCGGAGACGACAAGATGGCAAGACAACCCAAGTTGAAGCAGATCGGCCGCCAAGGCACCGCACTGCGTGTGATGGCCGCCGCCGCCGCCCTGTGCGCGGCAGCTACCGTGCAGGCCCAGGAGACCTTCAAGGTCGGCATCGTCAGCTTTCTGTCGGGCCAGGCCGCCGAGAGTTTCGGCATCCCGGCCATCAACGGCGCCAAGGTGTTGCTCGAGGCCTTCAACAAGGGCGCCGCGCCGGCGCCCTACAACAAGGTGGGCTTCGGTGGCATGAAGCTGGAATTCGTCTACGTCGACGAGGCCGGCGGCGCCAGCAAGCAGGTGCAGGAGATGAAGACCCTGTACGACCGCGAGAAAGTCGACGCGGTGGTCGGCTATGTGTCATCGGGTGACTGCCTGGCGGTAGCCCCGGCGGCCGAGGAAATGAAGAAGTTCCTGATCCTCTACGACTGCGGCACGCCGCGAATCTTCGAGGACAACAAGTTCAACTATGTTTTCCGCACCGCCTCGCACGGCGCGATGGACAACGTGGCCCTGGCGCGCTACCTGAAGGCCAAGAACATCAAGGCCGACACCTTCAACATGATCAACCAGGATTACGCCTGGGGCCACGACTCGAAGAAGGACTTCATCGGGTCGATGGAAAA
Organism: Burkholderiaceae bacterium; assembly: GCA_043749575.1. Lineage (GTDB taxonomy): Bacteria > Pseudomonadota > Gammaproteobacteria > Burkholderiales > Burkholderiaceae_C > Pseudaquabacterium. Next base: position 2,423 of record JAYVDE010000192.1, read on the forward strand.
GCTGTTCCCCGCGGCCAAGCCGGGCGAGGACCAACTGCCCAAGTTCGGCGCCGGCCAGTACGGCACCGAGATCTCGGCGCTGATGGCCAAGCCGGCCGACGTGACCCACAGCAGCCTGTGGGGCGGTGATCTGCAGGCCTTCATGCTGCAGGCCACCCCGCGCGGCTTGTTCAAGCGAACGCAAATGGTGTTGACTGCCGGTGACCACGTGCTGCCCGGCCTGGGCGAGAAGATGCCCGACGGCGTGATCCTGGGCGCCCGCGGCGCCTATGGCCTGATGTCGCCCAAGAGCGCGCTCAACGACTGGTGGTGGGACTTGTACAGCAAAGCCTACAACGTCTACCCGGTACAGGCCCCGTACCGCATGGTGCAAAGCCTGTTGGGCCTGAAGCTGGCGGTCGAGAAGGCGATGGTCGCCAACGGCGGCAAGAAGCCCAACGACGAACAACTGGCCACGGCACTGCGCGGCTTGGAATGGGACTCACCGGCCGGCCGCATCAAGATGGCATTGGGCGGCGGTCACCAGGCGATCCAGGACGCCGCCATCGGCAAGACGCGCTACGACGCGGCCAAGAAGATGGTGATGCTCGACGACATCGTGCGCTTCCCGGCCGAGTGCGTGAACCCGCCGGCCGACGTCAAGGCCGAGGCCTGGATCAAGGCCGGATTCCCGGGCGCCAAGGGCTGCCCCTGAGCCACGCCTGAGAGTGCGAGAACTTTTTACTGCGCGGTCGCCATGCGCCGTTGACGGGGTGCTGGGAATCCTCACGTACGGGAGTGCGTGCCGGTTCCTGTGCCCCTTCGCCCCAGCCTGACGAGCGCTCGCTACAAAAGTTCTCAGCCTCTGAGCTGACCCCTGCCCCGCCGCAGCTGCGGTGGGGCCTTGCTGCAAATCGGAGTACCCATGGCCGGCTTACTCACTATCCTCATCGACGGCCTGACCTACGCGTCCTGGCTGTTCATCGTCGCGCTCGGGCTCACGCTGGTGTTTGGCGTGCTCAAGATCTTGAACATTGCGCACGGCAGCTTCTACGCGCTGGGCGCCTATGGCGCGGCCACCTTCGTAGCCTGGGGCACCAGCATGAAGTGGGCGCCCTGGTTGTCGCTGGTGCTGATGCTGCTGGCCGCCGTGGCGGTGGCGGCCATCGTCGCGCCGCTGACCGAGCGCGGCCTGCTGCGCTTTTTCTACGGCCGCGACGAGGTGCTGCTGGTGCTGACGACCAACGCGCTGTTCCTGATCATGGAAGACCTGACCAAGCTGATCTGGGGCTCCAACCCGTACTTCGTGTCCGAGCCCTATGCGTTGTTCGGCAACATCGACATCGGGGTCCAGAGCTACGTCGGCTACGACTTCCTGCTGGTCGGGCTGGCGGTGGTCGTCGGCCTGGCGGTGTGGTGGGGCCTGAACCGCACCCGCCAGGGCAAGATTGTGCTGGCGGTGATCCACAGCCCCGAAGTGGCGGCCAGCATGGGCGTCAACATCTCGCGGGTCTACATGGTCGCGTTTTCGATCGGCATCTTCCTGGCCGCGCTGGGTGGGGCCTTCACCGCGCCGATGATCTCGGTCCAGCCGGGGGTCTCGGTGGGCGTGATCATCCTGTCGTTCGCAGTCGTCATCATCGGCGGCCTGGGCAGCATCGAAGGCGCGGCCATCGGCGCGCTGATCGTCGGCATGGCCCGCTCGGTGGCGGTACACACCGCACCAGTGGCCGAGCTGTTCTCCATCTACCTCGTGATGGCTATCGTGCTGATGTTCCGCCCCGAAGGGTTGTTCCAGCGCGTGCAGGCCAGAAAGATCTGACATGGCGGCCACTCTCACTGCTTCCACGTCCGCGGCTAGCGGCCGCGTCGGCCAATCGGTAGGCCATGGCCGCATCATCGCGGCCGGCATCGCCTTCTGCGCGCTGCTGTGCGTGGCCGGCCTGTTTGCCCCCAAGTGGCTGACCTTTCTGGTCACCATGGCGGCGGCCAACGGCCTGGTGTCGCTGGGCATCGTCGGGCTGATGCGCGGCGGCGTCGTGCCTTTCGGCCAGGGCATGATGCTGGCGATGGGCGGCTACGCTGCGGCGCTGATCTTCAACCGGCTGGGCTTCACCGACGCGCTAGGCCTGACGCTGATCGGCGGTGTGGTGGCGGCGCTGGTGGCCGCGCCGTTTGCGCCATTGCTGTCGCGCTACCGCGGCATCTTCTTCGCAATGCTGACGCTGGCCCTGTCGATGGTGACCTACGGCCTGCTGATGAAGCTCACCATCCTGGGCGGCAGCGACGGCTTCAACGTCGGCCGGCCGACGCTGTTTGGCCAGAAACTGCCCGACAGCCACAGCGGCTACATCCTCTACGTGCTGACGGTGGTGCTGGCCACGGTGATGGCGCTGCTGGCCCGGGTCTACTTCGATTCGACCCGCGGCCTGGTCACGTTGGCGGTGCGCGAGAACGAGTTGCGGGTCGAATACCTCGGCGGCTCGGTGCGCCACGCGATGGCCATCAACTTCGTGCTGGCCGCGTTTTGCGGCGGCATGGGCGGTGCGCTGGTGGTGCTGTCGCTGGGCCACATCGAGCCCAACTTCAGCTTCTGGACGACCTCGGGCGAGTTTGTCTTCGTCGCCATCCTGGGCGGCTGGCAAAGCGTGGCCGCGGTCTTCGTCGCCAGCACCGTGCTCGAGATCGTGCGCAGTTTCTCCAGCGCCTACTTTCCCAACACCTGGCAGATGGTGCTGGGGCTGTTCTTGCTGTTCGTGATCCGCTTCCTGCCCAAGGGCATTGGCTCGCTGTGGATGAAGGGGCCAACGCGATGACTTACATGCTCGAAGCCAAAGGGTTGGAGAAACGTTTTGGCGCGGTCGTCGCCGCGTCCAACATCAACATCGGCATCACCGCCGGTGAACGAATCAGCTTGATCGGCAGCAACGGCGCGGGCAAGACCACCTTCGTCAACATGATCACCGGCTACCTCAAGCCCGACCAAGGCCAGATCACGCTGGACGGCCGCGACATCACGCCGCTGGACCCGCGCGCCATCACCCGGCTGGGCGTGGCACGCTCGTTCCAGATCCCGCAGCTCTACGGTGACCTGACGGTGCTCGACAACATGCTGGTGGCCAACGCCTGCCACGACCAGAAGCTCAGCTTCTGGCAGCCGGCGCGCCGGCCCGAGGCCATCACCCGCGCCGACGTGCTGCTCGATCGCTTCAAACTCGCCGAACACCGCCAGCGCCGCGTCGCCGAGCTGCCCGGCGGCGTGCGCAAGCTGCTGGACATCGCGATGGCGCTGACCGGCCACCCCAAGCTGCTGCTGCTGGATGAGCCCACCAGCGGCGTGTCGGCCGAGGAGAAATTCCCGATGATGGACACCATCATGGCCGCGCTGGGCCAGGAGAAGGGCACCACGGTGCTGTTCGTCGAGCACGACATGGACATCGTCGAGCGGTACGCCGACCGGGTGATCGCCTTTTATGCCGGGCGCATCATCGCCGACGACAAACCAGCCATCGCGCTGCACACCGACGACGTACGCCGCTACGTCACCGGCGAACTGATCTCCGAGTGAGCAGCACCGCACGGCCGCTCCGAAGGTGCTGGCGCCCCCTCGGGGGGCCGGCCCGCAGGGCCCTTCGGGGCAGAAAGAATTCACCATGTTGAAAGTCGAAGGTATCCACGTTTCAATCCAGTTCGTGGTCGCGCTGCGCGGCATGTCGCTCAGCGTGGCCGATGGCACGATGGTCGGCCTGGTCGGGCGCAACGGCGCCGGCAAGACCACGCTGCTGCGCTCGGTGATGGGCCACCTGACCCCCAGCCAGGGCACGATCAGCTTTGACGGCCAGGACCTCGGCAAACTGCCGCGCCATGACCGGGCCAGGCTGGGCATCGGCTACATGCCCGAAGACCGCGGCTTGGTGCCCGAGCTGACGGTGGAAGAAAACATCCTGGTGCCGGTCTGGACCAGCAAGACCCTGAAGCCGGCTGATCGCCTGGCCCTGGTCTACCGCGTGCTGCCCGAGCTGCTGGAGATGAAAGACCGCCGCGCGCTGCTGCTCTCAGGCGGCCAGCAAAAGCTGGTGGCACTGGCCCGCGCGCTGGCAGTGGGCACCCGGCTGCTGCTGCTCGACGAACCCTTCGAGGGCGTGGCGCCAGCACTCAGCAAGCGCCTCGGCGAGGTGATCGCCGGGCTGAAAGGCAGCGCCATGTCGGTGTTGATCGCGCAGAGCGACCTGAACCATTCGCGCAAGCTGGTCGATGCCGAATTTGTCATCGAGCGCGGCGCCAACGTGGCGGCCGCGGCGGCTTGACACGGTACACACCATGAACCCCTGGCAAGACTACCCCGTACCGACGATGCGCCACGAGGCGCGGCATGGTGACCGCCTGGTGCGTTGCTTCCAAGCGCGGCCGGCCAGCGTGTGGGAGCTGTTCGCCGCCAGCGTGGCCCGCACACCCGACGCCGAGGCCGTGGTTTGCGGTGCTCTGCGGCTGTCCTATGCCCAGCTCGACGCGGCCGCCGCCCGGCTGGCGGCCGGCTTTGCCGCGCTGGGCCTGCAAGCCGGCGAGCGGGTGGTGCTGTTCATCGACAACCGGCCCGAGTTCATCACCGTGTGGCTGGCGCTGCAGCGCCTGGGCGTGATCACCGTGCCGGTGGGCGTGCGCGAGCAGCGCCCCGGCCTGGCCTACATCACCCGGCAATGCGGCGCCGTGGCCATCGTCGCCGATGCCGCACTGGCCGACCGGCTGCCCGACACCACCGAGGCGCCCGAGCTGCGCTTGCGCATCAGCGTCGGCGATGCGCCGGGCTGTTTGGCGTTGGCCGCGCTGGACTTGGCCACCGCCACACCAGCTGCCACACCCTCCCCTGCGGCGCCGGCCAGCGACAGCGAGGTCGCGGTGATCCTGTACACCTCGGGCACCACCGGCAACCCCAAGGGCGCCACGCTGACCCACGCCAACATCGTGCATTCAGTGCTGCACTACCAGGCCTGCCTGAAGCTGGTGATCGCCGGACAAAACAGCCCCGGTGAACGCGCCGTGCTGGCGGTGCCGGCCAGCCATGTCACCGGGCTGGTGGCCATCATCGCGACGATGCTGCAGGTCGGCGGCGCCATCATCGTGGTGCCGGCCTTCAAGGCCGAGACCTTCATCGCGCTGCTGGCCGACGAGCGCATCAGCCACAGCATGATGGTGCCGGCGATGTACAACTTGTGCCTGCTGCACCCCCGCTTTGCCAGCGCCCAGCTCGATGCCTGGCGCATCGGCAGCTACGGCGGCGCACCGATGCCGGTGGCCACGATAGACGCACTGAACACCCGGCTGCCGGGGCTGACGCTGATCAACGCCTATGGCGCCACCGAGACCAGCTCGCCGGTCACCATGATGCCGATGGGCCGCACCCGCGAGCATGCCGACACCGTGGGCGTGGCGCTGCCGGCCGCCGACATCCGGGTGATGAACGACGCCGGCGTCGAGGTCGCGCCCGGTGAGACCGGCGAGCTTTGGATAGCCGGGCCGATGGTGGTGCCCGGCTACTGGGCCAACCCCGAGGCCAGCGCCGCGTCGTTCACCGCTGGCCACTGGCATTCGGGTGACCTGGGATCGGTCGACGCCCAAGGCTATGTGCGGGTCTTCGACCGCAAAAAAGACATGCTCAACCGCGGCGGCTACAAGATCTTCTCGGTCGAGGTCGAGAACGTGTTGATGGCCTGGCCCGGCATGGTCGAGGCGGCGATCGTCGGCCGGCCCTGCCCGGTGTTGGGCGAGCGGGTGCATGCCTTTGTGCACACGACGAGCGGCACGCCCGACGATGCTGCGCTGCGCGCCTTTTGCGCCGCCCGGCTGGCCGACTACAAGGTGCCCGAAACCATCACCTGGCGGACCGAGCCGCTGCCACGCAACGCCAACGGCAAACTGATGAAACGCCTGTTGCGGGCCGAGTTGCTGCCACTGCCACCGCGTTGAGCGGCCACTGAGGAGCCACCGAGCATTCGTGATCGGGCTTTGGCGCTGGTCTCGCTGCCGGCCAGAAAGTCGTTGAACAGCGCTCATCCAGGCCTGGGCGCGCAGGTTTTAGCGCTTGCGTGGCCGCGCGGGGGCGGGGGCCGGGGCGGGGGCTGCGGCAGCCGGCGAGGTGGCGGGCGGGTCCAACAGCACGTTGCACAGCGCCTGCCCACGCAAGGTGCGGTAGATGCCGAAATCGCGCCGGTCTATCGTCAGCACGTCCAGCACGCCCAGCGACTCGGCCAGCCAGACCAGGGTGGCGTCGGCCAAGTCCATCGGCAAGTCACCGTACTTATCGATCCGATCTGCGAGGCCCGCCAGCGCCGAAACCGGCACCTCGACCACCGTGAGTCCGCCCTGGCCCACCCAGCGCAGGAACTTGCCCACCAAACGCTCGGGCAACAGGTGGCAGACCTCGCCGAGCACCGGCCAGGTGCTCAACAACTCACCGTCAAAGCGTTGCAGGTAGTCACGCACCAGCGGGTGGTACGGGTCGTTGGCATCGAACCAGCCGATCAGCGGACCGGCATCGACGATCACACGCTGCATGCTGCGGGTGCTGTGTGCGTTGAGTCAGGCCGCAGCGTCTTGCGGCATCAGCGTCGTCGGCGGGGCTGCCGGTGGCGGCATGGATTCGACAGTGCGCTTGGCGCGCAGCCGTTCTTTGACCCGCTGCGAGTGGTTCAGCGCCAGATCACCCTCGGCACTGCTGAAGCCGCCGATCAACCCCAGCTCAGCCGCCAACTCGGCCGGCGTGGGCTTGGCATGCGCGGCCAGCTGTTCGATCGCCGCCTTGATGGCATCGGTCTGCGTCAACCCGTGCCGCTGGCAATGGGCCGTGAGAACGGCATCGGATTGATCGTCAAGGCGGATCGAGATCGTGCGCATGGCCAACTCCAGTCGATGGTCGTATTACATCGAATAATACATTTGACGACAAGCGCCCGCATGACATGCCTAAGGCAATGCTGAACAAGTCCCCGCCCGTGTGGGCGCCCTGGTTTGGGATGGGCTGCAAGGCGCAAACCACAGCCATAGCCCAGCTATGGCGAGGATTTGCAACGACGCAGACCGCCCAAAACAGGGCTGACCGCGCCGCGAGGGACTTGTTCAGCGTTGCCCTAAGCCCGTCCTTGCTTGCGGCCCAAGCCCTGCGCAATGAAGGTCAGCACCAGGGTGTTCAGCGACACACCTTCTGTCTTGGCGCGGCTGGTCAGCTGGGCATGGCCCGATTTCGGCACCCGGGCGACGAATTTGCCAGAGGCGATGCCGCCGCTGTTGGCTGCCGGCACGGGCAAACCCTTGGCTTGCAGCGCCGCGCTGGTGGCCTGCAGCGCGTCTTGCCCGTTCTTGAGCGCTTCTTGAACGGTCTCGCCGTCGGCGGGCGGCGGCTCGGCCTCGCGCGCAGCACGGGTTGGCATCTGAAGGGTCAGCGGTCGGTCGACAGCGCCTCGGCGCAATGCCAGGGCAATACCAGGCGGCCGTCGGCGCCGGGCAGGGCCTCGATGCTGATGCGCGGTGCCGACGCCAGCACCGGACCGAAGATCGTCGCAAAGGCCACGTCGGCCGCGTCGCGCCCGGTGCCCAGGCGCACGAAGCCCATCGGGATCGCCGTGCCCGACGGATCGAACAGGTACCAGCGGTCGCCCAGGTAGACCTCGACATAGGCGTGAAAGTCGGTCGGGCCCAGCTTGGGGTCGGCGCCGTAATCGATGCCGGTGGCAAAACGCGCCGGTAGGTTGACCGCCCGGCACAGCGCGATCATCAGGTGGGCGAAGTCGCGGCACACGCCCACCGTGGACAGCAAGGTGTCGATCGCCGAGGTGTTGCTGTCCGAGCTGTTCTGCGTGAACACAGTGTGCTGCAGCACCCAATCGCGAATGCCCTGCACCCGACCGTAGCCTTGCCAACGCTGGCCAAACTCGCGGCTGGCCAGCTTCAGCAGCCGGTCGCTCTGGCAGTAACGGCTGGGGTAGATGTAGCCCAGCACCCGGGTCGGCAGGCGCGCCACCGGCACCTCGGCAATATTGGCCGGCTGCTCAACATGGTGCAGCAGGTCGACAGTGGCGCTGTAGCGCACCCGCAGGTGGCCGGGCAACGCGCTCAGGCGCAGGTAGCGGTTGTGGGTCACCGGGTCTTCGTCGACCGCATAGGGCACGTTCTGGCTCAGGGCCAGGTTCTCGGCCAGCACCTGCTGCCGCTCGGTGTGCGCGGCGTGGATGTTGAAGATGAAATCGCTGGGCGCAGCGATGTCGTAGTCGAGCTCGATGGCCAGCTTGAGGCGGATCATCGCGATCGGGCCTCGAAAAACAGGGACTGGCAGGTGTCGATGGTGCTCATGTCAACTCACGGCGGGCTACGGTACCCCGAGGGTGGCTGTTTCGGCGGCAGCTTGTCTGTCCGGCAGCGAACCAGACGCCACCAGCCTCGGCGCCAGCGGGCAGGCGGCGCGGTGCTGCAGGCGGCGCCACCGAGTGCAAGGGGTTCCGCCAGGAGTGCAGCCCGATCAGCCTGGACATCAACCCGGGGCCATTCGGGTGGCCAACCCGGCCCGGGCAGCAAAAAGCCCGCAGATGCGGGCTTTTCAGGGTCAGCCGAGGCCGACCGGATCAGCTTTGGCGGCGACGGGCGACAAAGCCCAACGCGGCGATGCCGGCCAGCAGCATCGCATAGGTCGACGGCTCGGGCACGGCCGTCACCTGGATCAGTTGGCCGCGAATTTCACCGCCAGGAAAAAGCGCCGTGTGCACGTTGACATAGCCCAGACCCGCCGTCAGGGTGCTGAGGAAGGTGGCCGACGGCGCTGAGATTGGCCCGCCGCCGATCGAAACACCGGTCGGCAAGGCGAAGACGAAGAACCCGGCCGCAGCATTCAAATGCTGGATGATCGGGCCGGCCACACCGACCGACGCCTTGTGGATGTGGGCGGCCGACGCCGATCCCGACATGCCCGAGGCGAACATCGAAAAGATGAAGTCATCGTCAGCAGTACCGAGGGTTCCCTTGTCGTCGTACCACAGGGTCGCGGTGCCAAAGCCAGCGCTGGCATTGGGCACAGCTTCGCTGGCACCTTTCAACGCCGCATTGAAGGTATAGGTGACCGCCTGCGCCGCCATGGGCGCGACCAACAAAGCGCCCAAGGTCAATAGTGATGCAACGGACTTGTTCATGAAGCCTCCAAAAAGAATTGATCACACAAATTCTGCCGTCGAGAGTAAAGCAAGACCGCGCGGAGGCGCAATGCTTTGCTGACGCAAAGGCCCCCGCGAACAAGGGGGTCGACGAGTGATCGGTGCTGTAAAGAGCGGCACTTGGACGTCGCCATAAAATATCGCGATGTCCCGTGCCGACGCCTTCGGGCTGCTGTTGGCCTTCATCGCCCGTTTGATCACCGGCGCACAAGGCCACTGGAAAGGCTGCCCGCCCAAAGCCGAGCAGCGCCTCTATTTCGCCAACCACCAGAGCCACCTCGACTGGGTGCTGATCTGGGCCGCGCTGCCGCGCGAGCTGCGCGCCACCACCCGGCCGATCGCCGCACGCGATGACTGGACCTCCAGCCCCTTCAAGCACTGGATCACCCGCGAGGTGTTCAACGCGGTGTATGTCAGCCGCACGGGTGCGCAGGGAGCCTCCGGCGCCGACAGTGACGACCAGAACCCGCTCGAACCGCTGGTCGAAGCGCTGAAAAACGGTGATTCGCTGGTGATATTTCCGGAAGGCACGCGCAGCAGCAAGGGGCTGCCGCAGCCGTTCAAGAGCGGGCTGTACCAGCTGGCGCTGCAGTTTCCGCAAGTGCAGCTGATCCCCGCCTGGATCGACAACGTGCAGCGGGTGATGCCCAAAGGCGAGCTGGTGCCGGTGCCGATCCTGTGCACGGTGACTTTCGGTGCGCCGCTCACGCTGGGCAACGGCGAAGACCGCCGCGCCTTCCTCGAGCGGGCGCGCGACGCCGTGGTGGCGCTGCAGCCCGTTGAATCGCAGCAGGCCCCGGCGGCCGCATGAGGGCCTTGCAAGCGCTGACTGCGGATCAGCAAGTCGCCCTGCTGTTTGTTATTTTGTTCGGGGTGTTGCTGCTCGTCAGCGGGTCAAGCGGCCTGTTCGCGCTGCGCGAGCGCAGTTTGAAGCAAGACCAGCGCTTACAGCAATTCCAGCGCGAACTGCGCGCGGTGTGGCTGGGCGCAGTGGTGTTCTGGATCACCCCGTTCAATGCGGCCCAGGCGCTGGTGATGGCAGCCATCGCCGGCGCGGTCGGCCTGCTCGACCGGGTGGCGCCGCTGTGTTTCGCCGCGCCGGTGTTCTTCCACTCGGTGCGCTGGTACTTCCAGTTGAAAGCCTGATGCGCGTGCTCGGCATAGACCCCGGCCTGCAACGCACCGGCTTTGGCGACGGCCGCCGCCGGGCAGCTTCACGTCGTCTTCGCCGACATGAGCCTTCACCGAAGCCTTGCCGCACCCGCCACCATCCTGGACATCCCCCATGCGCGTGCTCGGCATAGACCCCGGCCTGCAACGCACCGGCTTTGGCGTGGTCGACATTGACGGCTCGCAGCTCAGCTACGTCGCCAGCGGCACCATCAGCACGCTGGAGGTGGCGCGTGGCAACTTGCCGGCGCGGCTGAAAATAATCTTCGACGGGGTGGCCGAGGTCAAGCGCCGCTACACGCCTCAGGCCGCATCGGTGGAGATTGTGTTCGTCAACGTCAACCCGCAGAGCACGCTGCTGCTGGGACAGGCCCGCGGTGCGGCGCTGGCCGCGCTGGTCAGCGACGACCTGCCAGTGGCCGAGTACACCGCGCTGCAAATGAAAAAATCCATCGTCGGCCACGGCTTGGCCAGCAAGGCCCAAGTGCAGGAAATGGTGATGCGATTGCTCAAGCTGCCCGGCCTGCCCGGCAAGGACGCCGCCGACGCGCTGGGCCTGGCCATCACCCATGCCCATGCGGCGCGCAGCTTCGAGGCGATGGGCGGTGCCAACACCCGCCGCAGCCATGCCCAATACAAGGGCGGCCGCGCCTACTGAACGGAAAGCCGGCAAGCTGCGCGGCCGTGATCGCCACCGCACCGCACCGCAACCGCGACCACCATCACCGCGGCCGTCAGTCAGCGGTCAGCGGTCAGCGGTCATCAGCCATCGGCCTTCGGTCGCGGGTCATCGGCCAGCTTTCATCAACCGACTTTCATCGATCACCCTCAGGAGACCCGCCATGAACAACCGCAGCGCCCGCTGCTGGCTGTGCGCCATCGCTGCCGCCTTGCTGATGGTCGGCATGGCGCAGGCCGCCGACACGCCATCACCCCCAGCCACCGACCGCCTGGCGCCCGCGCGGGCCCAGATCAGCCGGAAAAACTGGCCAGCGGCGATAGCCGAATTAGGGCGCCTCAACGACACCGGCAGCGCTGATTGGCAGAACCTGATGGGCTACAGCCTGCGCAAGAACCAGCCGCCCGATCACGCGGCGGCCGAGCGCCACTACGACGAGGCGCTGCGCCTCAACCCACAACACCGCGGCGCGCTCGAGTACTCGGGCGAGCTCTACCTGCTGACCAATCGCCTGCCGCTGGCCGAGGCCCGGCTGGCCACGCTGGACAAGGTCTGCCGGCTGCCCTGCGACGAATACAACGACCTCAAGCAGTCCATCGCCCGCTACAAGTCGAAAGAACAGCCCCAGTAGCCGACCAAGCGCTGACGCCGCGGCACCGGCGTGTGCGTGGCAGCGCCAGGCCGCGAACCACGCTCGCCGCCACGTCACCGGTGTAGAAACAAGGGGCCGGGCAGCGCCGCGACGGCTGGCTGCTGATGCGGGCTGCGGCCAGCTGCGGCCGCCTGCGGCCACGCGCCGTCACCAGATCGCGATCAAGCCCTGGACCACCTTGGTGAAGATGGCGATGTCGAAGGTGCCCAGCGCGACCACCACGACCCAGTGGTAGAAGGCCCTGGCGCGCAGCAGCGGCACCGGTTCGCCGGTGGCGATGTGGAGCGCAAAAAAAATCGCGGCAGGCACCGCCGTCAACACCAGCAGTACCCCAGCCACCCAGAACAAGACCGTCATGCGGGCGAGGCTACAGCAACAGCGCCAAGCGCTCGAGGATCAAAACGCCAAAGAATCCCGCGGCGGCGATCAGCGCCCATTTCAGGATCACCACACCACGCCGCCGCCACCGCGCGTCGCCGGTGCCCACGCCCATCGCGAAGCACAACACACTGGCCAACAGCAGCAAGCCGAAAACAAGGCGAAAGATCAGCATGGGTGGGGCCAGCGTGGGGCGGCGATCACCTGACCATCACCTGACCATCACCAGGCCGGCGCCAGCTCGGCAAAACCGGGTGGCGCCAAGGATTCGTCTTCGAAGGTGACCATCTCCCAGGCCGACGGCCGCGACAGCAATTCGCGCAGCAGCAGGTTGTTCAGCGCGTGGCCGCTCTTGTAGGCGCTGTAGTGGGCCAGCATCGGATGGCCGGCGTTGTACAGGTCGCCGATGGCGTCGAGGATCTTGTGCTTGGCGAATTCATCGTCGTAACGCAGGCCATCGGCGTTCAAGACCCGTGAATCGTCGACGACGATCGCGTTGTCCATGCTGCCGCCCAGCGTCAGCCCGCGGGCGCGCATCGCCTCGACATCCTTGGTGAAACCGAAGGTGCGGGCGCGGGCGATGTCGCGCTTGTAGCGGCCCGAGCCCATGTCGAAGGTGGTGCGCTGGCCGGTGGCGTTGACCGCGGGGTGGTCGAAGTCGATCTCAAAGCTGCACTTGAAGCCGTGGTAAGGCTCCAGCCGCGCCCACATCAGGCGCTTGCCCTCGCCCTGGCGCACTTCCACCGGCTCTTTCACCTTGAGGAAGCGTTTGGCTGCGTTTTGCAGCTCGATGCCCGCGCTCTGCAGCAGGAACACGAAGCTGGCCGCCGAGCCGTCGAGGATGGGCACCTCGTCGGCGGTGATGTCGACCACCAGGTTGTCCAGCCCCAAGCCGCAGCAGGCCGACATGAAGTGCTCGATGGTCTGCACCTTGGGCGCACCCGGATCACCGCCCACCGAGATGGTCGAGGCCATGCGGGTGTCGCTGACCGAATCGAAACGCACCGGGATCTCGACCGGCGTGGCCAGGTCGACCCGGCGGAACACGATGCCGGTGTCGGGCGGTGCCGGGCGCAGGGTCAGCTCGACCTTCTGGCCGCTGTGCATGCCCACGCCGACGGCCCGGGTGAGCGACTTCAGGGTGCGTTGCTGCAACATGGTCTCGATTGTCGCTGATCGCCCTGGTGGTGATGGCGGTGGTGCCGGTGGTGCCGAGCCCACCGCCCCAAGCGAACGGGGCCGCTTCGCAACGCCGACGCCGACGCCGACGCCGACGCCGACGCCGACGCCGACGCCGAACGTGCGGGTTACGCTCTGGCCATGGTCACTCGTCGCCCGCCCACCCCCGCCCCCCTTCCTTCCGACAGCCGCTCGCAGGCCAGCGGCGGCGCCCAGCCGCTACGCTCCAAAGCCAGATTCAAGGCCGAGGCTGCGCCGCTGGCCATCAACCTCGCCCTGCAGGGCGGCGGCTCGCATGGCGCCTTTACCTGGGGCGTGCTTGATCGGCTGCTCGACGAGCCCGACCTGCGCTTGGCGGGGGCCAGCGGCACCAGCGCCGGCGCGTTGAACGCCGCTGTGCTGGCCACCGGCCTGGCCGAAGGCGGACGGGCCGGTGGCCAGGCGGCACTGCGCGCCTTTTGGCTGGACATCGCGGCGCAAGGCGCCTGCTTCGGCCGCTGGCCGACCGTGGGCGGCGCGGGTCTGGCCGGCTACAACCTCGACCGAAACCCCTTCTTCGCGCTGGGCCAGCTGTTCCTGCGCAGCTTCAGCCCCTACCAGTTCAACCCCGGCGGCGACAACGCCCTGCGTCCGGTGCTGTTGCGCCACGTCAAGCCCGCGGCGCTGAAGAGCGGGCCGCTGGCGCTGTTCATCACCGCCACCGCGGTGCGCACCGGTCAGCCGCGGGTCTTCACCCGCGACGACCTGTCGATCGACGCGCTGCTGGCCTCGGCCTGCCTGCCGCAGCTGTTCCGCGCGGTGGAGATCGATGGCGAGCCCTATTGGGATGGCGGCTACACCGGCAACCCGG
>JAYVDE010000193.1:0-16486 GCA_043749575.1 Burkholderiaceae bacterium
CCACTGCAGGCCCAGCTCGGCATGCCGGCTTTTTTCCAGCTGCTGGGCCGGGTCGCCCCGCTCGTAGACACCGGTGGCCACATGCACCCCGTTGGCGTACAGCTCGTAATAGGCCGGCGCGCGCTCGGTGCTGCCCAGCGTGGCGCTCCAGCGCCAGCCCGAATCGGCGGCGCCTAGCGGCGACACCAGACCGAACGACAGGCTGGTGGGGCTGAAGTTGCGCTGGCCGGCGGGGCCGAAGCGGCGGGCCTCGGCGTCGGCGGCGTCGCCGTTCGATTGCACCCGCACCTTCTCGGTCCGCACGCCGGCGCTGAGTGTGCTGCCACCGGCCAGGCCCAAGGACTGCAGCGTGAACAGCGCGCCGCTGCGGGTCTGGGTGTCGGGCACGAAAGCCTCTTCGCCCAGCGCAGAGAAATTCAGCCGCTCGGCCTGCAGCCCGGACACGCCGCGCCAGGTGCCCAGCGGCAGCACCTGCGCGGCCTGGGTGGCCTGCAGCCGCAGCTCAGCGCCCAGGCTCTTGAAGGTGGTGCCGACCGCGCCGCTGCCTTCGACCTCCGCGTGCTGGTAGCGGGTCTGGCTGGCCTGCAGCGACAGCGCCGAAAACGGCCCGGCCAGGCCGCGGCGCTCGCCACCCAGCTGCAGCCGGTCGCGCTGCATCCGGATGGTGACATCGGGCTCGACGGTGACGCCGTAGGCGTTGCGGTAGCTGTCCACCGCCGCGCCGAGGTAGCCGTTGGTGTCGGCCCAGGAGGCACCCACCGCGCCCGACCGGCTCTCGCCGGCGCTGTTGGCGACCGCCGTGGTGGCGGCCCGCGCCTGGCCGTCGGCCACCGGCGTGAAGCGCGGCGTCTGCAGGTTCTCACTGCGGCGGCCGGCGGCATCGACGTGCCAGTTCAGGCCGTTGGTGCCACCTTCCAGCAGGGCGGCGCCGCCCCGCTCGCGCGCAGCGCCGCCCAGCCGCCCCTCGGCGCGGCCGCTCAGGCCTTGCAGTGCCTCGCGCGGGATGCGGTTGTCCTGTGTGTTGACCACACCACCGGTGGCGTTGCCGCCATACAGCAGCGCGGCCGGGCCACGCAGCACCTCAATGCGTTCGACCACCAGCGGGTCGACCGCCACCGCGTGGTCGAAGCTCAGGTTGGACGCGTCGGCCGACGCACCGCCGTTGTCGAGCAGGCGGATGCGGTCGCCGTCGAGCCCGCGGATCACCGGCCGGCTGGCCTGCGGACCAAAATCGCTGCTCGACACCCCGGCCAGGCCGCCGAGCGTTTCGCCCAGCGTGCCGGCGCGGCGCAGCGTCAGCGCGTCGCCACTCAGCACGCTGCTGGGTTGGGCCAGCGCCGCGTTGCCCAGTGGGTTGCCGGTGATGACCACGGTGTTGGTGGCGGCCGTTGAACTGGCCAACTTGCTGGCCGCTGAGGCGGCCTGGGCGACGGTAGTGGGGACTTCTTGCGGGGCGGTTTGGGGCAGCGTTTGGGCGACCGCCGGCAGCGACAGTGCGGCGAGCATGGCCGTGGTGAAGGGGGACAGGCGCCACAGGGGCGAGCGGGCAAGGGCGGTGCGTGCGCTGCGGCGCGCACCGGATAACAACGGGGTCATGGCGTACTTTCGGGCAGATGATGACGGGCACACCACCGCGCTAGGAGCCTGTCGGACTTGGGGCGTCGACAAGCGAGAGACGGCCCCAGCGAGGACAGTTTTTGCTGGATTTGCCGGCCCATAGCCAAGCTATGGGACAAAAAGACGGCGAGAAATGGACCGCTGCGGCCGTTTCGCAGCCGACGATCCGCAAGACTCCTAGAGGCCCCAAGGGGACCCAAGCCACCGGGCCGCCCCACGTTGCCAAAGCCGCCGCAGTGGGCGGGGCAGGCGCGGAGCGGCGGCGGGGCTGGCTTGTTAGCCTGCGCGGCGGCTGCGGCGGGTCAAGCTCAAGCCCGCAGTGGCGGTGCGCGTGCGAGGTAGGGTGCGCCGGCGCCTCGCCGCACGGCGCGCACCACCAGCGCCGCCGCGGCGGCGGCGCGCAGCACCCGCGCGGCCCAGCCCAACAGCGCGGGCAGCGTGGCCGTGCCCAGCACCACCAGCGCCAGGCAGGCCTGGCACAGGCCGTCGGCGGTGGCGCCGGTGGCTGTCGCGTCGCTGGCAGCGGTGTGGGCGCTATCGGCGCTATCCGTGGTGTCGGCGGTAGGGGCGCTGGTGGCGGCCACCGCGACCAGCGCCGCGTTCTTCAGCCCGTGTGACAGCAGATGCTGCAGCCCCAGCTGCTGGGTGAGCAGCAGCAGCAGGGCCAGCGCGAGGGCGATCAGACGGGGTGTCATGGACGGCCCGAGCATAGCCGCAGCCGGTGTCAGGCGCGGCGGTCGATGACGGTGCCGGTGCCAATGCCAATGACGGTGCCGGTGCCCGTGCCGGTGCCCGTGTCCGTGTCCGTGTCCGTGCTTGGGCTTGGGCTTGGGCTTGGGCCAGGGGGATCGGCCGGCGGAGCGTTGGTGGCATCGGCCAGCGGCTCGATCAAGCCCGGTCCGTCGGCACTGGACCGCCCGACCGCGCGCGCCACCGGCCAGGCCTGCATCGCATCGGCCGGCAGGCCTTGCAGCAGCGGCGCCAGCGAGGCTGCGTCGGTGTTGCCGCGGTCCAGCCAGGCGGCCCAGTGTTCGGGCGGCAGCATCACCGGCATGCGCTCGTGCAGCGGCGCCATCAGCGCATTGGCGGCCGTGGTGATGATGCAGCAGGTGAGCACCCACTCGCGTTCTTCGGCCACATTCGCATCGCCGGGCAGGCCGGCGGCCAGCGCCGGCCGCCAGGCCTCAAACAAGCCGGCCAGCGCAAAGAATGGCGCGCCGGCCGGGCTGATGTAGTGCGGCTGCTTGGCCGGTTTGCCATCGGCACCGGTGACGGCCTGCCACTCATAGAAGCCGCTGGCCGGCAGGATGCAGCGGCGTCGGCGCACCGCCTGGCGGAACGAGGGCTTGTCGGCCATGCCTTCGCTGCGGGCGTTGTTGAGCTTGTTGCCCAGGGCCGGGTCCTTGGCCCAGTGCGGCAGCAGGCCCCAGCGCATCAGCTCGGCCACCCGCTCGCCGTCGCGCGTCTGGTAGACCACCGGCACGGCCGATTGCGGCGCCACGTTCCAGCGCCGATCAAACGGCTGGATGCGGGTCAGGCTGAAGCCCGTGACCAGGGTCTGCGGGTCGTAGGCGATGACGTAGCGGCCACACATGGTCGGGTCGATGGGGAAGTGGGAAAGCCATCGTGACACAGCCGCCGGGGGGGGGGCCACCTTTCGGGGGAAGGCGCCGGGGGCCCCCGCCGGCCCGCCACCCGGGTGATGGCGGCCGCGCCGGGCCCGGCCGACCATGGCGCCACACCACGCAGCCCGACACCAGCGTTCCCACCCGCCCCGCGGAGGCCCCATGACCATCCTGTCCCTCGCCCCTTTGCGCCGCTCCCGGCTGGCGCCCTCTTGCAACGCCCGCAACGCCCGCGACGCCCGCGACGCCTGCGACGCCGGTGACGCGGCCGCCAGCCATGCGCTGGCCGCTTCGGCCGCCGTCGCGGCCGCCGAGCAGGGCGGCGCACGTACCTGCGGCTGGTTCGATTCGAGCTGGGAGCTGCGGCAGGGCCTGGCGGTGAACGAGCTGGCCGAGGCCGAACTGCCGGTGGCCGCGCTGTGGTTTGCCGAGCTGATGCCGGTGCTGCTGCCGCTGTCGGCGCTGGCGGTCGAATCAGCGTGGCTGCAGTGAGCCGGCGCCCGGACCCGCGCCCAAGCCTGGCGCCAGCCCGGCACCTGGCGGGTGTGTGCGGTCGGCATTCGGCAGGTGCAGCCGGTCGCTGCGCAGCTGGTGCAGCCGGTACTCGCGCTGCATCTCCCAGCGGTGGTAGGGCTGGGTCCGACCCGACTGCGCCAGCGCCAGCCGGGTGACGAGGTCGTGGGTCGTCGACGGCGGCGCGGCGGCCACCGCCACCAGACACCAGGCCACCAGCACCACCGGCAGCCAGCGCGCCAGCCGCACTGCCGGCATGCGGTTGCTGGCCAGCACCATGCCGCTGCTGAGGGCGCCCAGCGCCGCGCCGGCCACCACCTCGCTCCAGGAATGGGCGCCCACCATCACCCGCGACACCGCCACCGCGCCCGCCAGCAGGTAGCCGGCGACCAGCAGGCGGCGGCGCTGCGCAGCGTCGCCCGCACCCGCGCCGGCCATATCGCCCGTACCAACGCCCGCACCCGCTCCCGAACCCGCGCTGCCAGCCAGCAGCACCAGTGGCGGCAGCACCGCAGCGGCGAACATGGCGTGGCCGGAGATGCCGGTGAAGTCCAGCGGCGCATAACCGACGCCATAACCGATGAAGGCCACCTTGGTGGCGGTGGTCAGCAGCGCAGCGGTGGCGGTGGCGGCCAGCCACAGCACGGCCAGCCGACCACCGCCGGGGCGCCTTGCCAGACAGACAGTGGCCAACAGCAGCGCGGGCAGCAGCAACTGCGCTTCACCCAGGCGGGTGAGCTGGTGCCAGAAGGTGGGGGCCAGGCCGTGCCAGATCGACAGGGCGGCGGTGTCCGGGTTAACCATGGGTGTGGCGGATGGTAGCGGGGGCGCGTGACGGCCGCCCCAGCCCGTGGTGCAGCGCGACGCCGTGACTCAGCGCGGCGTGGCTTTGTACCGCTCGACCAGCGCCGATTCGAGCCGGTAACCGCTGCTGCCCATCGCCGTGTTGCTGCGGCTGGCCTTCAGCACGCCGTTGACCCAGACGGTGTCCATGCTGCGCAAACCGGCGGCCGGCTTGGCCGGCAGCACCATCACGATCTGGTTGGCTGGCGGCGGCGGGCTGTGGATGCAGGCGCCGAAGTAGGGCACCAGCAGGAACTCGGTGTGGCCGGCGGCGGTTTCTTCCAGCGGCACCAGGTAGCCGGGCAGGCGCACCCGGGCGCCGTCCAGCGAGGGCTCGGTCGGCGCGTTGTCCCAGGATTCACGCATCTGGCGCATCAGCTCCATGGTCTTGGGGTCGCCGTCGTTGAGCATGCCCAGGTTGGCGATGCCCTTGTCCCGCATCGCCTTGCTCGGGTCCCAGCCCTTGGGCACCAGGTCGTCCCAGCGCAGCTCGGTGTAACCGTCGACGATCTTGGGCTTGGCCGGCGCCGAGGCCGCCGGGGCCTGGGCCCAGCTGGGCAGCGCCAGCCAGGCCGGCGCGGCGGCCAGCACGGCGCCAACCTGGAGCAGGCGGCGGCGATTCAGGGGGCGCCGCAGCGGGAAATTCGGCAGCCGGTTCAGCGCCAGGTTCGGGTCCAGGTCAGCGGGTTTCATAGCTCAGCTTCGGGGTGACAGGCCATCGGCCAGCGACAAACGGTAAGCGCGCCAGCCGGGCAGCAGGCTGGCGATCAGCCCGCCGGCCAGCACCAGCGCCATCAAGGTCCATTCTGCGCTGCCCGGTGTTTGCAGGCGCAGCGTGATGCCGAAGGCGGCTTGTACCCAAGGCCCCAGCGCGGCCACCGCGCCCCAGCAAGCCAGCGCGCCCAGCAGCACGCCGCAGGCGGTGACCAGCGTGCCCTCGGCCGCCAGCAGCGCCAGCACCTGGCGCGGGCCGGCACCCACGGCGCGCAGGATCGCCAGCTCACGCCGGCGTTCGTTGAGCCCGGCCAGGATCACCGCCACCAGCCCGGCCAGGCTGACCACCGCCACCAGCGCGCTCATCGCCTGCAGGCCGCGCTCGCCCAGACCGACCACGTCCCACAGCTCGTCCAGCGCGACGCCGGGCAAGATCGCCAGCAGCGGCTCGTCGCGGAAGGCCGCTACCTCGCGCTGAACCGAGAACACCGCCGCCCGCGACTTCAAGCCGATCAGTGCGGCGGTGATGCTGCGCGGCGTCAGGTCCAGTGCTGCCGCCGCCTCGGCGCTGACGGCCAAACCGGGCAGCGGCGCGCCGGCGGCCCAGTCGAGGTGCAGTGCCTCGATCGCCTGCAGGCTGATGTGCACCGTGCGGTCGACCGGCGTGCCGGTGGCCGCCAGGATGCCGACCACGGTGAAGGGCTTGTCGGCGTGGTCGTTGGCGGCAAAAGCGCCGTCACCATGGGCCAGCACGATGGGCTGGCCGATCCGGTAGCCCAGCCGGCGGGCCACTTCGGCGCCCAGCACCGCGTCGTAGAGCTGCGCGAAGGGCCGGCCCTGGGCCAGCAGCAGCGACTGGCGCTCGCCATAGCGAAAGTGCTGGAAGTAGGCCGGTGTGGTGCCCAGCACCGCAAAGCCGCGGTGGCTGTCGCCCAGCGACAGCGGCACCAGCCAGGCCACGGCGCGGTGCTGGGCGATGGCCTCGGCGCTGGCGTAGCGGATGTTGTGGGTGGCGTTGCCGATGCGGAAGACCGAGAACAGCAGCAGCTGCACCGGCCCGGTGCGGGCGCCGACGATCAAGTCGGTGCCCGACACCGCTTGCGAAAAGTTGGCCCGCAGGTCTTGGCGGAGGCGCTCGATGCCCAACAGCAAAAAGGTGCTGAGCGCGATCGACAAGACCACCAGCGACAGCACGAAGCGACGGTTCCAGGCGCTGCGGGCGGCCAGCACCACGAGGTAGTTCACTGGCATACCCGCCGCGCTGCGCGCTGCAGGATGAGCGCTTTGGAGCGGCCACGCGCGCTCATCAGGCAAGCGCCATGCTTCGCATTGCGGTGTATGAGCGCTTTGGAGCGGCCACGCGCGCTCATGCGCTGGCCCCGGCCACCGCGTCCGCGCCGACCCCACCGGCCGCCCGGTTGATCGCCGGCAGGTCGACCACCCGGGCGAAGCGCTCGGCCAGCCGGGCGTCGTGGCTGACAAACAGCAGCGCGCTGCCGGCAGCGGCGCAGCTTTGCAGCAGCAGCGCCATGAAGGCCTCGCGCAGCGGCTCGTCCAGCGCCGAGGTCGGCTCGTCGGCGATCACCACTTCGGGCGCGCCGATCAACGCGCGGGCCGCGGCCACCCGTTGCTGCTGGCCCACCGACAGCCGGCTGGCCGGCTGCTGCCAGTGGCTGCGCGCCAGCCCCGTGCGGGCCAGCAGCGCCTCGGCAGCGCCCGGCCCAGCGCGCTGGGCGCGGCGGGGCGAAAAGCGCAGCGGCAGCCGCACGTTGTCCAGCACGCTGAGGTAGGGCAGCAGGTTGAACTGCTGAAAGATGTAGCCCAGGTGGTCGGCGCGGTAGCGGTCGCGGGCGCTGGCGCTCAAGGCCGCCCAGTCTTGGCCCAGCAGCGCCGCCGAGCCGGCATCGGCCAGCAGCACCCCCGCAGCCAGCGACAGCAGCGTGCTCTTGCCGCAGCCGCTGGGGCCGCGCAGGAAAACGGTGTCGCCGGGCATCAGCAACAGCGTGTCGAGGGCGATCACCTCGTGTGCCGCGCCCGGCCAGCGGTAGCGCAAGCCTTGCAGCGACAGCGCCGGGCTGGCGAGCGCGCTGGCAGTGCCGCTGGCACGCTGCGCCGAGCAGGCCAGGCGGTTCATCGGCCCCAGGCCAGCACGCGGGCCGGGCGGCGCAACTCGGCCTGGTGCTGGCCAGCGGGCAAGGCCAGCTGGGCGCTGATGCGCTGGATCCGCGGGAAGGTATCGAGCAGCGGGCCCAGGTTGATCGAACGCCAGCCGTCGGTGCGGGCGCAGTCGAAGCGCCAGGTGACCTCGACTTCGGCGTGTTCGCCGGCCACGGCCTTGGCGCCGGCTTGCAGCAGCGGCGCCTCGACCTCGGCGCTGACCAGCTTGCAGGCCTTATCGGGGGGCAGCGGCACCAGCCTGGCGCCGTCGGCCAGCCGCTTCAACAGGGCCGCGGCGGCCTGTTGCTCGGCGGCTGTGCGCGGTACCCGCTCGTGGCCCAACAGGCTGTCTTGTGGCGCGGCCAGCCGCAGCGTCAGCGACTTGGCCTCGACCACGATGTCCAACACCACCGCGCCATGGACATGGGCATGACCAGCCTGCGCCGCAGCAGTGGCGCGGGCCAGCGCGGCGAGCAGTGGCAACAGCGGGCGGACGAAGGTGGTCACGGCGGGGCGGGGCAGAAAGAGGTGGGTCGGAGGGTGGTTGGCCAGGAGGCGGCTGACCCGATGGAGAGACGGTGGCTGACCAGATGGCGGCGATCCAGATGGCGGCAAACCAGCATAGCAGCGCACCTGGCAGGCCCCGGCCAGCGCCAGCCGCGCCGCCCGCACGCCCAGGCCTCAGCGTGGGGCCTGGGTTGCTGGTCTGGGGCTGCCGGGCCCGAGTGCGGCGTCTGGCTGCGAGGCTCGGCAGCCCGTCGCTGTCAGCCGCGGCGGCGGCCCGTGCGGCGACGCCGGTGTCGGCGAAGTCGGTGAACACGCCGTCCACGCCCAGGCGCATGTAGTACGCCATCTCGGCCTGCGGGTCGGCAAAGCCGTAACCGCTGGCGTCGTTGCGGAAGGTCCAGGTGTGCACCAGCAGGCCAGCGGCATGCGCCGCCTCGATGACGCCGGTGCTGCCATCGACGCGCCGGTCGTTCAGGTTGACCGTGCCGTTGCCGCTGCGGTCGATGCCGTCGGCCACCGTGGTCACCAGGTACGGCTGCCACGGGCCGATGCCGTCGGCGTAGGTCTTGACGAAGGCCAGGCCCTGCGCCGTCAGCAGGTTGGCGAAGCTGCGGGGGTCGCCGTTGAGCGCGAAGTCGTAGGGCTTGTCGTCGGGCGCCACCAGCGACATCGAGCCGTTGGCGTTGACGTCGTCGGCATCGACCAGCTGCACCAGCTTGAGCTTGGTCTTGCCATTGAGGTATTGCAGGTTGCCGACCTCGAAGCTCTGGATGAACACCGGCGCGGCTGCGCTGTTGCCGTAGGCCGCGTGCAGGGTGCTGAGCAGCGTGTCCTCGAAATAGCTGGCCGCACGGCCCTGGGCCAGCGACACGCCCGTCATGTAGGTGGAGTGCTTGACCTCGGGGTAGATGCCGATCGGCCGGCCGAGCTCGGTGCTCTTGGCCTTGGCCAGCGCGATCACCTCGGCCAGCGTGGGCACCTCGAACTGCTTGTCGAAGGCGGTGCTGCGGCCGCGGGTCTGGATCGCGCGCAGCGTCTTCAGCTCGGCCAGGCTGAGGTCTTCGGCGAACCCGTTGTCGGCGTAGCTGACGCCGTCGATCTGCTGGGTGGTGCGGCGGTTGGCAAACTGCGCCAGGCTGGCCACGTTGGTGGTGCCGCCGATCACCGGCTCGTGGCGGGCGACCAGCACGCCGTCGCCGGTCATCACCAGGTCGGGCTCGATGAAGTCGGCACCGAGCTCGATCGCCTTGGCATAGCTGGCCAGCGTGTGCTCGGGCCGGTAGCCCGACGCGCCGCGGTGGCCGATGACCAGCGGCGCGGCGCCGTCGAGGGCGTTCCAGGCGGCGTGGGCGCTGCTGCTGCTGATGGCGGCCGCCAGCGCCAGGGTGGTGGTGGCGCAGGCCAGCGCGCAAGACAGGACGGATGGTTCATGGGGCTCCTCGGTGGGACCTCGCCGCTGGCGGGATGCCAGGCGCCAGCGGACCCGCGTGCAGCTTGGCTGCCGCGCGTGACCAGCGTTTGACAGCGGCTGATGTGGCTGTCGCCCGTGCGGCTTTCTGCGCCGTCACGCCGTCGCGTGGCTTGACCGCGTTGTTGACCAAGACCTTTGGCGCTGGCCTGTGTTGGCGCGGTCTGCGCAGCCCTGGCGAGTTGGCGGCTTACCATGCCTCAGCACAAGCCGGCGCCGACCCGGCGCGGCGTGACAAAGGAGCTTTGGACATGAAGGCGATCTGGAACGGCGTACTCATCGCCGAGAGCGACGACACCGTGGTGGTCGAAGGCAACCACTACTTTCCCGAGGCTGCGGTCAAGCGCGAGTACCTGGCCTTCAGCAACCACCGCACATCCTGCCAGTGGAAGGGCCAGGCCCGTTACCACAGCCTGCTGGTCAACGGCGAGCTGAACCCCGACGCCGTTTGGTACTACCCGGAGCCGAGCGAAGCCGCCGCCAACATCAAGGACCGGCTGGCGTTCTGGAAGGGCGTGCAAGTGCTGTGATCGCTTGGCGGGTGGCGGCTAGCGGCGGACATGGCGAACATGGCGGACAGGGCGGCGGGCGGCTTTTGCCGCTGTCGTTTCAGGCCAGCCGGCCGGCCTGGAAATCGGCCACCGCGGTCATCAGCTCGGCGCGGGTGTTCATCACGAACGGGCCGTGCTGCGCGATCGGCTCGTTCAGCGGCGCGCCGGCGATCAGCAGCGCGCGGGTCGGCTCGGCGCCCGCGCTGATCACCACACCGTCGGCGCGCTCGTCCTGGGCCAGCACCGCCATCCGCTGCCGCGGCACGGCGACGGCATCGCCAGCCCGGCCCACCGTCAGGCCGCCGCGGTAGACATAGAGCAAACCATGGTGGCCGGCGGGCAGCGCCTGCTCGAACCGGGCGCCGGGCGCCAGGTGGATATCCAGGTACAGCGGTTCGGTGCGCGGGCGTTGCACCGCGCCGGCCACGCCGTGGCTGTGGCCGGCGATCACCCGCACCGTAACGCCCGGCTCGCGCCACTCGGGGATCTGCTCGGTGGCAATGTCGCGGTAGGCCGGCGCCTGCATCTTGTCGGCCTGCGCCAGGTTCAGCCAGAGCTGGAAACCTTCCATCACGCCTTCGGTCTGCTCGGGCATCTCACTGTGGATGACGCCGCGGCCGGCGGTCATCCACTGCACGCCGCCGTCGCCGAGCAAGCCCTCGTTGCCGGCCGAATCGCGGTGGCGCAGGCGCCCAGCGATCATGTAGGTGATGGTCTCGAAGCCGCGGTGCGGGTGGTCGGGAAAGCCGGCGATGTAGTCGCCCGGCAGGTCGGAGCCGAAGGCGTCGAGCATCAGGAAGGGGTCGAGCCGGCGCTGCAGCGGCTGCGCCAGCAAGCGGCTGAGCTTGACGCCGGCGCCGTCGCTGGTGGGCTGGCCAGCGACCAGGCGCTCGACCCGGCGCGGGGTGGTGACAGTGCTGTTCATGCCGCGATGGTGGCATGCGTGGCCGCGCCCGGCCATCAATTGACTTGACGGCTGGCTTGACGGGCGCATTCAAATCCGGCGGCTTGACAGTCGATCAGTCGCCGCACGCTGCTGATCGCGCGGGCTCACGCAAGCTCACTCGGCGGTCGTCGGGTCCTGGTCGGCGCCGCCGTCGGCCAGCGCTTGGCGCGCCAGTTCGTCCTCGCTCAACTCGGGCGCGGCCGCCAGCGCGGCCAGTTCTTCCAGCATCTCGGGGGTCGGCTGGGCCTTGCCGAGCAGCACGTCCTCGAAGTTGGCGTGTGCGGTCAGCCGCTCTTCGTGGTCCACCGGCGAGGGGTGGACCACGGTCGGCGCCAGCGCCGGCAGTTTGGCGGCGGCCAGTTCGAGCTGTTCGTCGATCAGCTTGGAGAATTCACCGGTGGCGGATTCGGCGGCAGATTCGTCGGCAAGTTCGTCGGCGGGTGCGGGGCGGTCGGGGGTCATGGGCTTCTCCTGGTTGCGCCGATGTTCACCCTTTGGCGGCCGCAGCGCCAGCACCGGCGCGCGGCGACAATGTGGGCTCCTCAAAAAGGAGCCCGCCATGCGCATCCGTCCGACCTGCCGCCTGACCCTGGTTGCCCGATCTGCCCTGCTGGTCTGCGTCACCGCTGCGGCGCTGCTGGCGGCTGTGCCTGCCGGGTATGCCGCCAACCCGGCCGCCAACCCGGCCGCCAACCCGCCCAACAACCCGCCCAACAACCCGGCCGTCGGCAAAGTCCCCGGCGTGGCCTGGCTCAATGCCGCCGCCGATGCCGACATCGAGCGCGCCTTCGCCCAGGCCCGCGCCGAGAAGAAGCCGGTGTTGCTGTACTGGGGCGCCCAGTGGTGTCCGCCGTGCAACCAGCTGAAGGCCACGCTGTTCAACCGGGCCGACTTCATCGAGCGCTCAAAAAGCTTGGTCGCGGTCAACATCGACGGCGACTTGCCGGGCGCGCAGAAGTTGGGCGGGCGCTTCAAGGTGCGGGGCTATCCGACGATGATCTTGCTGGCCGCTGACGGCACCGAGATCACCCGCCTGCCCGGCGAGGTGGACGCGCCGCAGGTGATGAACGTGCTGCAGCTGGGTCTGGCGGGCGGACGGGCGGTGAAGGCGGTGCTGGCCGACGCCCGCGCTGGCAAGCCGGTCAGCGGCCCGGAATGGCGCATGCTGGCCTATTACGGCTGGGACATTGACGAGGCCCAGCTGGTGCCGGCCGCCGAGCGCGCCGGCCTGCTGGCCCAGCTGTCGATCGCCTGCCCGGCCAGCGAGGGTGAATCGGCCACCCGGCTGCTGCTGAAGGCGCTGGCCGAGAGCGATGACGGCAAGGGCATCAAGCCCGACGCCGCATTGCGCCAACGTGTGGCCAAGCTGCTGGCCGACCCGGTGGTCGCGCGGGCGCAGATGGACGTGGTGGTCAATTCCGCCGCCGACATCACCAAGGCGCTGGCGCCGCAGCCCGGTGCCGACCGCCAGCGGCTGGTCGGTGGCTTCGACAGCGCGTTGCAGCGGCTGCAGGCCGACCGCTCGCTGTCGCGTGCCGACCGGCTGGGCGCGCTGATCTCGCGGGTGTCGCTGGCCCGCATCGACTTGCCGAAAGACCAGCGCAAGCCCAAGCTGCCCGCCGCGCTGGTGCAGCAGGTGCGCGACCAGGTGGCCCGCGACGACCGCGAGATGACCGACCCGTACGAGCGCCAGGCCGTCATCAGCTCGGGCGCCTGGGCGCTGAGCGAGGTGGGCCTGTGGGCCGACAGCGATGCGCTGCTGCAGGCCAGCCTGGCCAAGAGCCATTCGCCCAACTACCTGATGAGCCAGCTGGCCGGCAATGCCCGCAAGCAGGGCCGCAACGACGAGGCGCTGCGCTGGTACGAAGAAAGCTACGCCAAGAGCGAAGGCCCGGCGACCCGGCTGCAGTGGGGCGCGGGCTACTTCAGCGCGCTGGTCGAGCTGGCGCCGCAGGACGAGGCGCGCATCGAGCGCGTGGCGCGCCAGCTGTTTGCCGAGGCGGGCAAGGACCCGGCGGCGTTCCACGAGCGCAGTGCACGCTCACTGCAGCGGGTGGGCAACAAGCTGGCCGAATGGAACCAGGGCGGCCAGCACGGGGCGGTGATCCGCCGGCTGAACGACGGCACAGCGGGCCAGGCCGGGCTGGCAACGGTCTGCGGCCAACTCGACACCGCCGACGCCCAGCGCGGCACCTGCGAGGGCATCCTGAAATCGGCGCTGAAAAAATCGGCCGTCTGAACGAGCTTGTTGGATCGGGCGCGCTTGGACCTGGCGGGGCTCCGACCTGCCGATGAACCGCGTCGAAGGCGTTTTGGTGGTGGCGCACGCGCTCACCTGAGCCGCCCCACCCTGCTCGGCTGGCGCTGATCGGGGGTCGGGCGGCGCGCAGTATGCTGGGGCCCCACATTGCTTGCTGGAGCCCGCATGCTGCGCCCCGTCCTCGCTGATTCCGCCTTGCACCCCGCCATCCGCCCCCAAGTGGCCGCCTACCACGCCGACCTGATCGCCGAGGTGGTGGCCGTCGCGGCCCGGCACCCGGTGGTGGTGGTGGGCATGGCGCAGAACCCGTTTGTCAAGAAGGCCAGACGCACCCTGGACGCCGCCGGAGTGGCCCACCACGACCTGGACTACGGCAGTTACTTTGGCGGCTGGCGGCGCCGCAACGCGCTGAAGATGTGGACCGGTTGGGCGACCTTCCCGATGGTCTTTGTCAAGGGCCAGCTGGTGGGTGGCGCCGACGACCTGGCCCGCCTGGTCAGCAGCGGCGAGCTGAAACAGCTGCTGGCGTGACGCCGCAGCGCGGGCGCCGCCGCCGCCCGGCGGTGAGCGCGGCGCTGGAAGCGCGGGGCCCGTGGCCGCTGGTGGCGCGGGGCACGCGCCCATGGCCGTTGGTGGCGGCGCTGCAACTCGGGTTGCAGTTCGCGCTGCCAGCGGCCTGGCTGCTGCCGGCTACTGCTGCCGCCACTGCCGCCACTGCCGCCACTGCCGCCACTGCCGCCACAGCTACCGCTACCGCTACCGCTGCCGTTGCAGCCAGCGCAACGGCCACCACCGTCGCGGTAGCCAGCCCCAGCGCGACGGCCACCGCCACCGCCACCGCCCCCCGTGAAGCACGGCCTGCGGCGGCGCCGACCGCGACGCAGCCTTGCCGCTTGGACGGCCTGGCCACCGCGGCCCGCTGTGGCGTGCTGCGGCGCGCGCTCGACCCGGCAAGGCCGCAGGGCGTGCAGATCGACCTGCACTACGCGGTGGTGCCGGCGCTGGCCAGGCAGCCGGCCCCCGACCCGGTGTTTTTCTTCGCCGGCGGGCCGGGCCAGAGCGCGATAGCCCTGGCCGGCGTGCTGGCGTCGCGCCAGTCGCGGCTGAACCAGCGGCGCGACCTGGTCTTCATCGACCAGCGTGGCACCGGCCGCAGCGCGCCGCTGAAATGTGCCGACGACGACGAGCGCACGCCGCTGCAGCCGCTGGCGCCGCGCGCCGATGAGGCGCAGCGCTTGGCCCGGCTGCGCGACTGCCGCCAGGCCTTGCAGACCTTGCCGCACGGCGACCTGCGCTTCTACACCACCGAGATCGCCACCGGCGATGTCGACGCGGTGCGCCAGGCGCTGGGCGTGGCGCGCTTCAACGCGATCGGCGTGTCCTATGGCACACGGGTGGTGCTGGACCTGTTGCGCCAGCACCCGCAAACCGTGCGCCGCGCCGTGCTGGACGGTGTGGCGCCGCCCGACATGCGGCTGGTGCACAGTGCGGCGCTCGACAACCAGGCCGCGCTCGACGCCTTGCTGGCCGCCTGCGCCGCCGAGCCGGCCTGCGCCCGCCGCCACCCGGCGCTGCCGGCGCAGTGGCAGGCCTTGCTGGCCGCGCTGCCGCGTCCGGTGAGCCTGCCGCACCCGGTCAGCGGCCGGCTGGAGCGGGTGACGCTGCAGCGCAGCACGCTGCTGGCGCTGGTGCGCGCGCCGCTCTACGCACCGGCGCTGGCCTCGGCGCTGCCGGCGGCCATTGCCGAAGCCCACGCCGGCCGCTGGGCGCCGCTGGCCACGCTGGCCAGCGCGCTGGGTGGCGGGCGCGCTGGCACGCTCTACACCGGCATGCACTTGGCGGTGGTCTGCGCCGAAGATTTCGGCGCCGCTGCGCCGCCGGTGGCCGCGGCCGATGCCGCCGCTGCGCTGGCGCCAGGCAACGACTTTGGCGACACCTTCGCCCGCCACTACCAAGCGACCTGTGCCGACTGGCCGCGCGGCCTGGTCAGCCCGGCGTTCTACTCGCTGCCCGCAGGGGCGCCCGATGGCGCGCCGGTGTGGCTGCTGTCGGGTGGCCTGGACCCGGTGACACCGCCGCGCCATGCGGCGCGGGTGGCGCAGGCGTTGGGGCCGCGGGCGCGCCACATCGTGGTCCAGAACGCCGGCCACGGCGTGGCCCAGCTGGGCTGTCTGCGCGATGCGGTGCAGCGTTTCATCACCACCGAAGACGATGCCGATGCGCTGGCGCTGGTCGCCGATTGCGCCGCTGGCGTGCCGCGGCCGCTGGCCTTCGTGCCGCCGGGCAGCGCGGGGGCCGCAGCGGCCGGCGGAGCGTCGCGGTGATCGCCGGAGCGTCGCGGTGATCGAGGTGCAAGGGCTGGCCAAGCAGTTTGTGCAGGGCCGCGGCCGTGCGCGCCGGGTGGTGGCTGCCGTGCGCTCGGTCAGCTTCAGCGCGGCCGATGGCTGCATCACCGGGCTGCTCGGCGCCAACGGTGCCGGCAAGACGAGCACGCTGCGCATGGTGGCCGGGCTGGTGTTGCCCGACGCCGGCAGCGTTCATGTGGCCGGCATCGACGTGGCCGCGCAGCCGCAACGCGCACAGGCCTGCCTGGGTGTGCTGTCGGACGCGCGGGGCCTGTACCCGCGGCTCAGCGCGCGCGAGAACATCGTCTACTACGGCCGCCTGCACGGGCTGGACGAGGCCACCGCCCAGGCCCGTGCCGATGCACTGGCCGAGATGCTGGACATGGCCGCGCTGCTGGATCGGCGCACCGAAGGTTTCAGCCAGGGCGAGCGCATGAAGACTGCGCTGGCCCGCGCGCTGGTGCATGACCCGTCGCACATCATCCTGGACGAACCGACCAACGGCCTTGACGTGCTGGCCACCCGCAGCCTGCGCGACGCGCTGCGCCGGCTGCGCGACGAGCAGGGCAAATGCATCGTCTTCTGCAGCCACATCATGCGGGAGGTGGAACGGCTGTGTGACCAGGTGGTGGTGGTGGCGAGTGGGCGTACCGTGGCCGCGGGCACCGTGCCCGAGTTGCTGGCCCGCACCGGCCAGACCGACTTCGAGGCCTGCTTCGTGCAACTGGCCTTTGGCGACGCGGCGGCCGCGCTGCAGCCCACTGAGAGGCCGACTTGATGCCACCTTCAGACCCCTTGTCAGGCCCGCTCTTGACCCCCTCGATGCCGCCACCCGGGCCGTTCACGACCGGTTCGGTTCCGCCGCCCGGCCCGGCCCGCGCCGACGCCGGCGCCGCAGCGTCGCTGCGCGCCGCCTGGCAGGTTTTCCGCAAGGAGCTGC
>JAYVDE010000194.1:0-6525 GCA_043749575.1 Burkholderiaceae bacterium
CTCGAAGCGGCGCACATCGTCGACCTGCGAGCGCAGCACGTCGCACAGCCGCTCGATCGTCTTGACCGTGAAGCGGATGGTCATCAGGTCTTCGGTCAGCTGCTGCTGGCACTTGGAATAAGCCGCCGAGTTGTAACCGTCGCGCTCGTAGGCCTTGCGCATCTTGTCGAAGTGCGTGCGCACCAGCAGAAAGCGCTCGAGTGCCTGGCTCTTCAGCTCTTCGAGCTTCTTGGTCAGCGCCTTGCTGCCGCCCTGGCCGTCGTCGTCGTCTTCTTCGTCGAACTCGTCGAAGTCTTCTTCGGCGACATAGTCGTCGGCCTCGTTGGTCGAGACGAAACCGTCGACGACTTCTGAGATCTGCTTGGTGCCGTTGCCGATGGCCTCGGCCAGCGACAGGATCTCGGCGATGGTCTTGGGCGAAGCGGAAATGGCCTGCATCATCGACTGCAAGCCGCCCTCGATGCGCTTGGCGATCTCGATTTCGCCCTCGCGGGTGAGCAGCTCGACCGAGCCCATCTCGCGCATGTACATGCGCACCGGGTCGGTGGTGCGGCCGAACTCGCTGTCTACGGTGGACAGCGCGGCTTCGGCGGCCTCTTCGGCCTCTTCTTCGGTCGCGGTGGTGGTGGTGCCCCCGGCGATCAGCAGCGTGGCGGCGTCGGGTGCCTGCTCGTAGACCGCGATGCCCATGTCGTTGAGCATCGAGACAATGGCCTCGAGGATCTCGTGGTCAATCAGCTTCTCGGGCAGGTGGTCGTTGATCTCCTGGTGCGTCAGGAAACCGCGCGTCTTGCCCATCTTGATGAGCGTCTTCAGCTCGAGGCGGCGCTTGGCGACTTCTTCTTCGGTCAGCGTGGTTTCGTCGAGGCCGAACTCGCGCATCAGCGCGCGCTCCTTGGCCCGCGAGACCTTCATGCGCAGCGGCTTGGCCTTGGGTTCGACCACGCCGACGCCCACCTCGGCCACCACCTCAGCCACCACCTCGACCTCAGCCTCGGTGTCGATTTCCAGCTCGAGTTCGGCGTCGATGTCGACCAGTTCGTCGTCCACTTCCTTCTTCGGCTCGGCCTTGCCCTTGACCACCTTGGCGGCGGCTGTCTTGGCGGCTGGCTTCTCAGCCGGCTTGTCGGCCTTCGCCGCGGGCTTGACAGCCTTGGCGGCCGGCTTGGCCTTGACCACGGCCTGGGCGGGCACCACCACCGCGGCGGCTTTGACTGCCGGCGCGGTGCTGGGTTTCGTGGCGGTGGCGACCGGGGTCTTGTCGGTGGGCTTGGCGGCGTCGGTCTTCTTGGCGGTCATGCAGGTCCTTGCGCAGGGGATTTGGTGTGGTCGTCGACAAGTGGTCGGCCGCGGGCCATCCGCTCGGTCGGGCGCAACGGCGCCGCACCAGCACTTGCTTGCGCGGCGAGACTCCGTGGCCCGGTTTTAACTGGACTTCGGGACTTCGGGTGAGCCAAGCTGGGTCGGGCAAGCTCGTGTGGACGCCTGACATCGCAGCTGGAGATGGCGGTTTGAGAAACACAGCCCTTGCGGGGGAGGTTGGCCTTATCGCGTTTGCGGACCCGTGTCAGGGGTGGCCAGGACCGGAGGTACTGATGTCGCTTTTACCGAAGTAGGCAATCCGGCATTGTACCAGCGATGTGAAACCGGTGGTTTGGAAGGCCCTGCAACAGGCCTTGGGCAGTGCGGGCGCAGTGCAGGGGGCGCTGCGGACGGCGCTGCGGACAGGCGCTGCCGATGGCGCTGCAGAGGCACTGCAGAAGGCGGCGGCTCGCCGCTAGGCCGGCGCCGGCCGCGCTGGGCCGCGTTTGAGCTCGGCGGTCAGGCGGATCAATGCATTGCGGCGCGCCGTGGCCTCGTCGGACAGTTCGCCCGATTCGGTCAGCCACTTCAACTCTTCGGTCACGGCCTGCTGGCGCAGGCGCTGCAGCACCGCGTCGATCGGCACTTCGGGGGCCTCGTCATCGTCGACATCGTGGAAGCCGGCCAGCCGGGCTAACAGACCGCGCAGGTCGTCATCGGCCTCGCCATCGCTGCGGCCCAGTTCGGCGATCAGCGCCGGCATGGTGATAGGGCCGTGGTCATGCAGCACCCGCTCCAGCCCGGCGAAGAACTGGCCGTAGGGCGCTGGCTGCCCGGCCAGGAACTCATGGGTGTCGCCCGGCAACGCCAGCCAGGCGGCGGTGTGGCGCGCCAGCAGCCAGGCGCAGCGGTCGAGCAAGGTGGCGCTTTGCGGTGGCGCACGGAGGCCGGCCATTGGGTAGACCCGCGGCCGACCCGCCCAGCCCTCGCGGCCGCCGGCCGCGAACCGACCGCGGCCGCGCCCGCGTTCGCTGCCCGGGCGGGCCATGCCGGGGGGGGTGCCGTCATCGGGCGGTGACGCAGAGCCGTCGGACGCGGTGGCCTCGGCACGCGCCGGTCGGCGACCAGCGCTGCGCCGGGCCCAATGCGCCTGCAGCACCTCAGCGGCCATGCCACCTTGTTGCGCCAGCGCCTGCACCACCTGTTCACGCAACAGGCCTTCGGGCAGCAGGGCCACCAGCGGCCCGGCCTGGGCCAGCATCTTCGAGCGGCCCTCTGCGGTGGCCAGGTCGCAATCGGCGCCGGCATGGGCGATCAGCTGGGCCGACAGCGGCACCGCCTGCGCCACCACCCCCTCGAAGGCCTCGGGGCCCAGCGCGCGGATGTACGAGTCAGGGTCGTGCTCGCTGGGCAGAAACAGGAAGCGCACGCTGCGGGTGTCGCTGGCATGGGGCAGCGCGGCCTCGAGCGCGCGGCCAGCGGCGCGCCGGCCGGCGGCGTCGCCGTCGAAGCTGAAGATCACCGTGTCGGTGAAGCGGAACAGCTTGCTGACGTGCTCGTCGGTGCAGGCCGTGCCCAGCGTGGCCACCGCGTTGGGGTAGCCCCACTGCGCCAGCGCCACCACGTCCATATAGCCCTCGACGACCAGCGCGTAGCCTTTGGCGCGCAGGCCCTGGCGCGCTTCGTACAGGCCGTACAGCTCCTGGCCCTTGTGGAAGACCGCGGTTTCGGGTGAATTGAGGTACTTGGGCTCACCGACGTCGAGCACCCGGCCGCCGAAGCCGATGACCTCGCCCTTGACCGAGCGGATCGGGAACATGATGCGGTCGCGAAAACGGTCGTAGCGCTTTTGCTCCTCACCCGGGCTGTCGCCATCACCACCGCTGGTGATGACCAAGCCGCTGTCAGCCAGCAGCGGGTCGTCGTAACGCGGGAACACGCCGGCCAGCGTGCGCCAGCCCTCGGGCGCATAGCCCAGGCCGAAGCGGGCCGCCACCTGGCCGGTGAGGCCGCGTTGCTTGAGGTAGGCCACGGCACGCGGGCTGGCCTTCAAGGCGCTGCGGTAATGGTCGCCGGCCTTGGCCAGTACCTCGCTGAGCGTGGCGCGCTGGTTGCGTTCGGCCTCGGCGCGGGCCTGGTCCTCGGGTGTGGCGGTGTTCTCGGGCACCGCCATGCCCACTTGTTGGGCCAGGTCGCGCACCGCGTCCATGAAGGCCAGCCCCGAGTGCTCGGTCAGAAAGCGGATCGCGTCGCCGTGCACGCCGCAGCCGAAGCAGTGGTAGGTCTGGCGCGAGGGGCTGACGATGAAACTGGGCGATTTTTCGCCGTGGAAGGGGCACAGGCCCTTGTGGTTGATGCCGGCTTTTTTCAGCTCGACATGGCGGCCCACCACCTCGACAACGTCGACGCGGGACAGCAGATCCTGGATGAAGCCTTGGGCAAGCACGGCCGCAGTTTATCGAAGCGGTCCGGCGGTCCGGCGGTCCAGCGATCCGGTGGTCGCGGCCGGGCCGGCCGGTCGGCCGTTCAGTCGGCGCCCAGTCTGAGCGGTGGCAAATCGGTGGCGGCGGTGGCGGCGGTGGCGGCGGTGGCGGCGGTAGCCAGCGCGCTGGCCGGTACCGCAAGCGCCGGTTCCAGATCGGCGTTCGCGGCCCCGGCTGCTGCGCTCAGCACAAACAGGCCTTTCCATTCGCGCACCCAGGGGGCCACCTCGGCGGCCGGCATCGGCGCGGCGATGCCCAGGCCCTGGCCGATCTCGCAACCCATGTCCAGCAACATGCGGGCCTGGGCGGCGGTTTCTACCCCTTCGGCCACCACCACGCAGCCGAAGGTGCGCGACAGGCTGATCACGCCTTCGACGATCGCGCGGTCCTGCGCGTCGGCCAGCATGTTGTGCACGAAACTGCGGTCGATCTTGAGCACCTGCACCGGTAAGCGCTTCAGGTAGGTCAGGGTCGAGTAGCCGGTGCCAAAGTCGTCCAGCGCCCAGCGCACACCCAGCTTGGCGCAGCGCTCCAACACGGCCGAGGTGAAACCGATGTCGGCGAGGGCGGCGGTTTCCAGCACCTCCAGTTCAAGCCGCGGGCCCAGCGGCTGGGCGTGGCGGGCCAGCAGTTCAGCCAGCCGCTGGGCGAAGTCGGGCTCCTGCAGGTGGCGGGCGGTGATGTTGACGCTGACCGACAAATCCAGCCCCTGCTGCTGCCACACCTCCAACTGGTCGAGCGCCAGGGCCAGCACATGGTCGCCCACCCGTGCCGACAGGCCGGTGTGCTCGATCAGCGGCAAAAACTGCACTGGCGGCACCACGCCGTGCTCGGGGTGCTGCCAGCGCAGCAGCGCCTCCACGCCCAGCACCACGCCGCGCTTCAAGTCGACCTTGGGCTGGTAGTACAGCACCAGCTCGCCCTGGTCCAGCGCGTCCTGCACCCGGCCGATGGCCAGCACCCGCTCTTCGTTGCGGCGGCTGTGCTCGGGGTCGAAGAACAGGAAGCCGTTGCGGCCCGACTGCTTGACGCCGTACATCGCATGGTCGGCGTGGCGCAGCAGAGTGTCGGCGTCGCTGGCGTCCAGCGGGTAGACGGTGGCGCCGACGCTGGCGGTGATGAGCTCGGGCTCGCTGCCCGGGCGCACGATGATCGGCTGCGCCACCACGCGCAGCACCCGTTCAACCGCCGAGCGCGCTTCGTCCACCGTGCCGGCACGCAGCAGCAGCACGAACTCGTCGCCGCCCAGCCGCGCGGCGGCGTCGGACCAGACCGTGCCGCGCACCCGCAGCGCGCTGCGCAAGCGGTTGGCGATCTCGGCCAGCACCCGGTCGCCGGCTTCGTGGCCGTGCCGCTCGTTGACGGCCTTGAAGTGGTCGAGATCGAGATAGCAGACCGCCAGCAGGTAACCGTCACGGTCGGTGGCGGTCATCGCCTCGGCCAGCAGCTGGCCCAGCCGGGCGCGGTTGGGCAAGCGTGTCAGCTCGTCGAAATGGGCTTGGCGCTCCAGCCGTTCGCGTTGCAGGCGCTGCTCGGTCACGTCGCTGACCACCAGCACGTGGTAACGCAGCGCACCATCGGGCCCGTTCACCGTGGACACGGTGATGTGCAGCGCGCAGGCCTCGCCGTTGCGGCGGCGCTCGACCACTTCGCCGACCCAGTGGCCACTGCTGCGCAGCGCGGCCCACAGGCTGGCCTGGTGCGGGCGGTTCAGGCCGTCACCCGCGCCGGGCCGCAACAGGCCGGGCACGGTGCCGATCAGTTCGTCGCGCGCGATGCCGACGATGCGGCAGTAAGTGGGGTTGGCGTCGACCACCTGCAGCTCAGCGTCGGTGACCACCAGGCCCTCGTGCAAGTGCATGAAGACGTTGCTCGACAACTGCTGGCGGTCCTCGGCGCTGCGGCGGGCGCTGACGTCTTCGAGCGACGCAACCACCCGCACCGGCTTGCCGGCATCGTCGCGCTCGGCGACCACCAGGTGGAGGTCGAACCAGCGCCAGCCGTCGCGCACCCGCACGCGCAGTTCGCGCCGCAGGCGGGCGCCGGGTGCCGCACCGGACGCCGCACCGACTGCAGCGCCGACTGCCTCGCCCAGCGCAGCCACTTCGGCGCGCAGGGTGTCGCGGTCGTCGGCATGCACTTGGTGCAACCAGCGTTCCAGGCTGCTGCTGCGGTCGGTTTCGGTGTCATCCATCAGGGCACGCCAGCGCGCGGACGTGAAACCTTCGCCGCTGCGCAGGTTCCAGTCGGCCACGCCGAGATCGGCACCGACCAGCGCCATTTCCCAGCGCTCGTTGAGGCGGGCCAGCTCGCCCGCCTGCACATGGCTGACCAGCACCATGCCGGCCAGGGTGGCCATGTGGGCCCACAACAGCACCAGCCGGTCGGGTTCGGCCAGCGTGGCCAGCGGACCGAAGCCCGCCGCGGTACCCGCCAGCATCGCGCCGCTGAGCAGCAGCACCGCGGCCGACGCCGGCCCCAGCCCCGATCGCATGGCCATGGCCGCCAGCAGCAAGTGCGGCAGCAGCAGCAGCGCCAGCGCGGCCATCGCGGCGGTCGGTGGCAGCGCGAAGGCCACCGCGACGGCGGCGGCGCTGGCCGCCAGCAGCAAGGTGTTGCGCACGCCGCTGTGGCGGCCGAAGAACAAGCCCAGGCTGCGTTTGTGCAAGCTCAGCAGTGGCACGCCGGCGACCACCAGCCCCAGCGCGTCGCCCAGCCACCAACGCAGCGCATGGTCCGG
>JAYVDE010000195.1:0-6495 GCA_043749575.1 Burkholderiaceae bacterium
GCCGCTGCGCGAGCGCTTTGCCGCCCGCGACGTGCTGTTCGGCAAACCCGTGACCACCACCCTGCCCGACCTGCCCGCCGGCACTGCCGACGGCGTCGACGCTACCGGCACCTGGTGGCTGCAGGTGGCGGGCCAGCGGCGGCCGGGGGCCAGCGGTGAGGTCAGCCTGCGGCCAGCCCCTGAAAACGGCGGCAAGGTGGCGGGTGGCGATGGCGATGGCGATGGCGATGGCGATGCAGCATGCTGAGGATCCTGGCCATCGTGTTGCTGGTGGGCAATGCGCTGCTGCTGGCGGCACAGTTCGGCCTGTTCGACCGGCTGACCGGCGCCGCCAGCGCACAAGCGCCGCAGCGCGAACCCGAGCGGCTGCAGCGGCAAGTCGACCCGCAGGCGCTGCGCGTCCTGTCGCCGCAGGCAGCCAGCGCCGCGGTGGCCACTGCCACTGCGTCGGCCGCGATGACCGCGGCCAGCAACGCACGGTCCCAGGCCTGCCTGGAGGCGGGGCCGTTCAGCGCTGCCGAGGCCGAGGTGGCCCAGCGCACGCTGCGCGACGCCGGCCTGTCGACCACCACCTGGCAGGCGCTGACCACCGAGGACAGCGGCGCTTTCATGGTCTACATGGGCCGCTACGCCGACCGCGAGACGCTGCAGCGCAAGCTCGACGGGCTCAAGCGCCTGAAGCTCGACGCCGAAGAGCTGCGCGGCAGGCCCGAGCTGCAGCCGGGCCTGAGCCTGGGCCGCTTCGACCAGCGCGCAGAGGCCGACGCGGCGCTGGCGAAGATGGCGCAACGGGGGGTGCACAGCGCCCGGGTGGTCACGCTGCGCCAGGCACAAAGCCAGACCGTGCTGCGGCTGGCTGCCGCCGACGCCGCCACCCATGCCCGGCTGGCCGGGCTGGTGATGCCCAGCGGGCCGGGCTTTGCAGCCTGCGCGCCAGCGCTCGCCAAGCCGGCTGGGGCCGGGGCCGGCCCAGCGTCGTCGGCCGCCACGGCAGGCGGCAACGCCGCTGCCGGCCCGGCCCGTGCGGCCGCAGCGAGACCGCAACGGGCCAGCGCGCCGGTGCGCGCCGCAGCCAGCGCAGCCGGCCGCGCCGCCAGTGCGGTCAGCGTTGTCAGTGCGGTCGGTGCCGGCGGTGCGGCCAGTGCCGCCAGTGCTCAGCGCTGAAGCCGCCGCCGCCGCGCTCAGCGGCGGCGCGACAACGCCAGCACCGCCAATGCCAGGCCCGCCGCCCAGCCCCAGGCCAGGACACCGCCGCCACCCACCGCCACCGTCACCGTCACCGTCTGTTCACTGGAAGCGAACGAGCCTGCGTCATCCCCAACCTTCAGGCGAACGACCACAAGGCCAGCGCCCTGCGTTGTCAAGGTCGCGCTGCTGGTGTTGATGGGACCGCTGAGTGTTGCCACCCCGGCCCCGGAAACGATAGACCACTCATAGCTGCGAATGCTGTGACCGGCCGCCGCAGCTGATGCACTGCCGTCCAAGGTCACCGGCGTCCCCGCCGTCGGCGACGTTGGCGAGAAGGTGAAGCTGGCCTTCGGCGCAGCCGCCACCGCGATGCTCTGGGATGCACTTCCAACCGCCCCGGCACTGTCAGTCACTGTCAAGGTCACGGTCAGATCGTCGCCGGCTTGATCTGCCGACAGCGCCGCCGTGCTGGCGTTGCTGGCGGTGGTGAAGTGAGCTGCCGTCGTGCCGGTGATCGTCCACAGGTAGCGGTCGACGGTACGCCCCGTGCTGGCCACCGACGCCGCTGCGTTCAAGCCGACCGGCGCGCCCACGGTGGTGTAGGGGTTAGCCACCACAAACGAAGCCGTTGGCGCGAGCACGGCCGTCAACGTCTTGTCGGCCGTGCTGCTGGTGCCCGCCACATTGGTCACCTGAAGCTGCACCACGACCGTGCCCGGAGCCGAGATGGTCAGACTGGTGCGACGCGAGGTCGTGCTGCCGGTGAAGGTGGCATTGGCGGCACCGGACACGATGCTCCAGAGAACACTGTCGCCAGCCACGCTCGAAGGCCCGCCGTCCAGCGTGACGCTGGTGCCTACAGTGGGATTGGCGGTCGACACCGCGAAGACCGCCAGCGCTTGCGCCACGGCCTTGGCCACTTTTTCGACGGCGGCACCAGCGTCCAGCATGCCGGCGCCGCAGGTGGTGGTGGTGCAGTAGCACTCGATTTGGTCTAGCGCGGTGGGGGCCACGCATGCGGTCGCGCCAGTCGTCTGCGCGCCGGTCATCGGAAAGGCCCGCGCCGCCGCCTGCAGCGTCGCCTTGACCTGCGCCGGCGTCAGCGAGCCATCCACCGACAGCATCAGCGCCGCCGTGCCGGCCACCATCGGCGCGGCAAAGCTGGTGCCCAGTGAGCGCTTGAAGCTGTCGCTGTAGATGTTTGCGCCGGGCGTGGTACTGCCGCTGTTGGAAGTCGTCAGCAGCGGGTAAAGGCAGGCGCCGCTGTCGTTGACGCAGTTGCCGGCCGGCGCGGCCAGGGCAATCTCGGGCCCGATGTTGGAATAACCGACCTTGGTGCCGGCATGGCGCACGCCCGACACCGCGATCACGCCGGCGCAATTGGCCGGCTCGTTGACGGCATGGCCGGTGTCGTTGCCAGCGGCCACCACCACCACCACGCCGGCGGCATTGACCTCGGCGATGGCCTCGCGGTAGGCATCCGAGCACGTGCCGCTGGAGCCCAGGCTCAAGTTGAGCACCCGCGCCGGATGGAGGTTGCGCACCGGGTCGGCACTGACGCCGCTGGCCCAGCGCATCGCGGCGATGATGTCGTCGTCATAACCACCGCACTTGCCCAGCACCCGCACCGGTAGCAGCATCACATTGCGGCCGATGCCGGCCATGCCGATGCCGTTGTCGGTGGCCGCGCCGATCAGGCCCGCCACCTGGGTGCCGTGCCAGCTGCTGTTGCGGGCGCCGCAGCTGTCGCTGGAGGTCGACCAGTCGCCCGGGTCGCTGGCGTCAGCGTCACGGCCGTCGCCGTCGGCCGACTGGCTGCTGCGGCTGACAAAGTCGTAACCCGCATACAGCTTGCCGCCCAAGTCGGGGTGCGTCTTGACCACGCCGGTGTCGAGCACGGCCACCGTTATCGCGGCCGATCCGGTGGTGATCGCCCAGGCGCCCAGCGCATTGACGGCCGACAGTGCGGTGGCGTCGGGCGCCCGCAGGTACCACTGGCCGACGGCCGGTGTGATGGTGGTCTGGCCGTCGCCGAAATAGGGGTCGTTGGGCGGCAGCACCGTGCTGATCGTCTTGCGGCGTACCGGCACCACCCATTCCACATCAGACAGCGCCGCCAGCCGCGCCGCCAGTTGGCCCGACGACAGGCCGCTCGCCCGCAGGCTCTGGGTGCGCCGGCCCAGCACATGGCCGTCCTGCATTGCCAGCGTCAGCTGCCGGCCCAGCCGCGCGGCGTGTTGCGGCCGGCCCGCTGCGGCCACCGCCAGCGCGCTGCCGCCGCGGTATTTGACGATCACCCGGGCGTTGTCGGGGTCTTCCACCGCAGCCCGAACCCCCTGCCGGGGGCCGTCGGCCGCCCAGGCACCTCCGGTACCCAGGCCACAGGCCAGTCCAAGGACCAGGGCCAGTCCCCGGCTCACTGCCAGCCGGCCCAGCCCTTGGATCGATCGAAAAACCATCTCACTGCCACCCACTGAGCTGCCGCCGCATTCGCCTCCGGGCTGCCAGCGCGCCGCAAGCGGCCGTGCAGGCGCCAGAAAGCACCAAAGCAGGATGCTAGCCCGGCCCGGTATCAAACGATGGCGCGAGATCAGGCGATGACACGGACCATTTCAAGCACCTTGTTCGAGTAACCCCATTCGTTGTCGTACCAGGCCACGATCTTGACGAAGGTCGAATCCAGCGCAATGCCGGCATCGGCGTCGAACACGCTGGTGCAGGGCTCGCCGCGGAAGTCAGTGGCCACCACCTTGTCTTCGGTGTAGCCCAGCACGCCCTTCATGGCGCCCTGGCTGGCGGCCTTCATCGCCGCGCAGATCTCGGCGTAGCTGGCCGGCTTTTCCAGCTCGACGGTCAGGTCGACCACCGACACGTCGCTGGTCGGCACGCGGAAGGCCATGCCGGTGATCTTCTTGTTCAGCGCGGGGATGACCACGCCCACCGCCTTGGCCGCGCCGGTGCTGCTGGGGATGATGTTCTCCAGGATGCCGCGCCCGCCACGCCAATCTTTGTTGCTGGGGCCGTCGACT
Organism: Burkholderiaceae bacterium; assembly: GCA_043749575.1. Classification (GTDB taxonomy): domain Bacteria; phylum Pseudomonadota; class Gammaproteobacteria; order Burkholderiales; family Burkholderiaceae_C; genus Pseudaquabacterium. The sequence continues at coordinate 4,218 of JAYVDE010000195.1, forward strand.
GTCTTCTGGGTGGCGGTGGTGGCGTGCACCGTGGTCATCAGGCCGCGCTTGATGCCCCAGCTGTCGTTGAGCACCTTGGCCACCGGGGCCAGGCAGTTGGTGGTGCAGCTGGCGTTGCTGATGATGGCTTGCCCGGCGTAGGTCTTGTCGTTGACGCCGTAGACGAACATCGGCGTGTCGTCCTTGCTGGGCGCCGAGAAGATCACTTTCTTGGCGCCGGCGGCCAGGTGCAGTTCACCGGTTTCTTTGGTCAGGAACAGCCCGGTCGACTCGATCACGATGTCGGCGCCGACCTCGGCCCACTGCAGATCGGCCGGGTTCTTCACCGCGGTCAGGCGGATGCGCTTGCCGTTGACCACCAGGGTCTCACCGTCGACCGACACCTCGCCCTTGAAGCGGCCGTGCACGCTGTCGTACTTCAGCATGTAGGCCAGGTAGTCGGGTTCGAGCAGGTCGTTGATGCCGACCACTTCGATGTCGTTGGCGAAGTTCTGCACGGCGGCACGGAACACCATGCGCCCGATGCGGCCGAAGCCGTTGATGCCGATCTTGATGGTCATGGTTTGTCAATCTCCAGGGGTGAAAGAAACGAGAGAAATCGGGTGCATTCAAGCCCGGCGGCGGGCGGCGTTCACTTGCCCAGCACTTGGCGCACGGTGTTGGCCAGCGCCTCGGCGCTCAGGTCGAAGTGCTTGAACAGCGCCGGCGCCGGTGCGCTTTCGCCAAAGGTGTTGATGCCCAGCACCGCAGCGCAGCCGTACTTCCACCAGCCATCGGTCACGCCGGCCTCGATCGCCACCCGCGGCAGCTTGGCCGGCAGCACGCTGGCCTTGTAGGCCACGCTCTGGCGGTCGAACACGCTGGTGCTGGGGATCGACACCACCCGCACCGCGATCTTCAGCTTCGCCAGCGCGGCCTGGGCATGCAAGGCCAGCTGCACCTCGCTGCCGGTGGCGATGATCACCGCCTGCGCCGCCTTGCCCAGGCCCACTTCGCTGGGCTCGGCCAGCACGTAGCCGCCCTTGGCGATCGCGTCCAGCCCCGACGCGTTGGGCGCGGCGTCCGACGTCGCCTTGGGCGCATAGGGCAGGTTCTGCCGGCTCAGCAGCAGCGCGCTGGGGCGGTTGCGGTTCTGGATCGCGCAAGCCCAGGCCACTGCGGTTTCGGCGGTGTCGGCCGGGCGCCAGACATCCAGCCCAGGGATCAGCCGCAGGCTGGCGGCGTGCTCCACGCTCTGGTGGGTGGGGCCGTCCTCGCCCAGGCCGATCGAGTCGTGGGTGAAGACGTGGATCACGCGGGTTTTCATCAGCGCGGCCATGCGGATGGCGTTGCGGCTGTAGTCGGAAAACGTCAGGAAGGTGCCGCCGTAGGGGATGAAGCCGCCGTGCAGCGCCACGCCGTTCATGACGGCGGCCATGCCGAACTCGCGCACGCCGTAGTTGATGTGGCGGCCGCACTTGCCATCGACCATGACCGGCGTGCCGGCCGCGTCGAAGCGCAGCGCCGGGGTGTGGCTGGTGTTGGTCAGGTTGCTGCCGGTCAGGTCGGCCGAGCCGCCCAGCAATTCAGGCAGCGCGCCGGTGAAGGCTTCCAGCGCGATCTGGCTGGCCTTGCGGCTGGCCACGGTCAACGCGGCGGTGTGCGCGGCCACCGCCGCATCTACCGCGGCCTGGGCAAAACCGGCCGGCAGGTCACCGCTGATGCGGCGGGCCAGCTCGGCGGCCAGCGCCGGGTGCTGGGCCTTGTACTGCTCGAAGGCCTTGACCCACTGGGCTTCGGCCGCGTCACCGTCGCGCTTGGCGTCCCAGGCGGCGTAGGCTGCCTCGGGGATCACGAACGGCTCGTGTTTCCAGCCCAATGCCTCGCGGGTCAGCGCGATCTCGGCGGCGCCCAGCGCCTCGCCGTGGGCCTTGGCGGTGCCGGCCCGGTTGGGCGAGCCCTTGCCGATGGTGGTCTTGCAGATGATCAGCGTCGGCTGGGTCGCTTCGGCCTTGGCCTGCGTGATCGCCGCGTCCACCGCCGCCACGTCGTGGCCGTCGAGCGGGCCGATGACGTTCCAGGCGTAGGCCTCGAAGCGCTTGGCGACATCGTCGACGAACCAGGGCTTGACTTGGCCGTCGATCGAGATGCCGTTGTCGTCGTACAGCGCAATCAACTTGTTCAAGCGCCAGGCGCCGGCCAGCGCGCAGGCCTCGTGGCTGATGCCCTCCATCAGGCAGCCGTCGCCCATGAAGGCGTAGGTGTGGTGGTCGACCACGGTGTGGCCGGGGCGGTTGAA
>JAYVDE010000196.1:0-6481 GCA_043749575.1 Burkholderiaceae bacterium
GCTGCCGCCGGCGTGCATCACCACGGCCAGGCCCAGCGCGCGCAGCGCCTCGACCGTGGCGATGGCCGGGCCCAGCGCGCTGGCGTCGGGCAGCACCGCGTAGGCATCGGGCGTGATGGCGGGCGGCGCGATGCCGCTTTGCAGCAGCAGGTCGAGCACCCGCTCCAGCCCCATGCCCCAGCCGACGCCGGGCGCCGGTTTGCCGCCGATCATCTCGACTAAGCCGTCGTAGCGCCCGCCGCCGCAGATCGTGCCCTGCGCACCCAGCTTCGGCGTCAGCCACTCGAACACCGTGTGGGTGTAGTAGTCCATGCCACGCACCAGCCGGGGGTTGATGGTGTAGGCCTGGCCAACGGCGTCCAGTGCGGACTTGACCGCGTCAAAGTGCTTGAGCGAGCCCTCACCCAAAAAGCTGATCAGCTGCGGCGCGGCGTTCACCAGCTCTTGCATCGCCGGGTTCTTGGTGTCCAGGATGCGCAGCGGGTTGCTGTGCAGCCGGCGCTGGGCCTCGGCGTCCAGCAGCTCGGCATTCGCTTCGAAGTGGGTTATCAGCGCGGTGCGGTGGGCGCGGCGTTCGTCCTGCACGCCCAGGCTGTTGAGCTCGAGCCGCACCTCGCCAAGCCCCAGGTCGCGCCACAGCGCACGGGCCATCAGGATCACTTCGGCGTCGGTTTCGGGGCCGCCAAAACCCAGCGCCTCGACACCCACTTGATGGAACTGGCGGTAACGCCCGCGCTGCGGCCGCTCGTGGCGGAACATCGCGCCGATGTAGAACAGCCGCTTGCCGCCGTCGTACAACATCGAGTGCTCGATTGCCGCGCGCACCACGCCGGCGGTGTTCTCGGGGCGCAGCGTCAGCGCATCACCGTTCATGCTGTCGATGAAGGAATACATCTCCTTCTCGACGATGTCGGTCACCTCGCCCAGGCCACGCACAAACAGCGGCGTCGGCTCGACGATGGGCGTGCGGATGTTCAGGTAACCGTAGCGGCGCATCAGTGCGCGCACGGTGTCTTCCAGCCATTCCCAGCGCGCCGAATCCGGCGGCAGGATGTCGTTCATGCCTTTGACGGCTTGCAGGGGGTCGGCCATGGTGCGGGGGGAGCCCGGCGTGCAGGCCCGGTTCTCTCAGGTCGGGGAAGAACCCGGCGGGGCCGGGCAAGGCGGTCAGGCGGCGGGCCGGTCCAGCGTCAAGGCGCGGTGTTCACGACCGCCGGATCGGCAGCAGGCTTGACGCCAAACCGGCGCTCGATGTAATCCTCGACGATGCCGTGAAACTCTTGCGCGATGCCATCGCCGCGCAGCGTCATCGCCTTCTGGCCGTCGATGAACACCGGCGCGGCCGGCGCCTCGCCGGTGCCGGGCAGGCTGATGCCGATGTCGGCGTGTTTGCTCTCGCCGGGGCCGTTGACGATGCAGCCCATCACCGCCAACTTCAGGTTCTCGACCCCCGGGTACTTCGCCTTCCACGCTGGCATCATCGCGCGCAAGTGGTCGTCGATTTGCTTGGCCAGCACCTGGAAAGTGGTGCTGGTGGTGCGCCCGCAACCCGGGCAGGCGGTGACGCTGGGGTTGAAGTGACGCAGGCCCAGCGCCTGCAGGATCTCGAGCGCAACCGCCACTTCCTGCGTGCGGGCTTCACCCGGCTGCGGCGTCAGGCTGACGCGGATGGTGTCGCCGATGCCCTGCTGCAGCAGCTGGCCTATCGCCACCGCCGAGGCCACCGTGCCTTTGGTGCCCATGCCGGCTTCGGTCAGGCCCAGGTGCAGCGGGTAGTCGCAGCGCGCGGCCAAAGCCTGGTAGACGGTGATCAGGTCTTGCACGCCGCTGACCTTGCAGCTGATGATGATCTGGTTGGCGCTCATGCCGAGTTCTTGCGCCCAGGCGGCCGATTGCAGCGCCGATTGCAGCAGCGCCTGGTACATCACCTGCTTGGCGTCCCAGGGCGTGGCGCGCTTGGCGTTGTCGTCCATCATCTGGGCCAGCAGCTCCTGGTCGAGGCTGCCCCAGTTGACACCGATGCGCACCGGTTTGTCGTGCCGGCAGGCGGCCTCGATCATCTGGCTGAACTGGCGGTCGCGCTTGTGGCCCTTGCCGACGTTGCCGGGGTTGATGCGGTACTTCGACAACGCCGCGGCGCAATCGGGGTACTCGGTCAGCAGCGTGTGGCCGTTGTAGTGGAAGTCGCCGACCAAGGGCACATCGATGCCCATGCGGTCGAGCTGCTCGCGGATCGCCGGCACGGCCTTGGCCGCCTCGGCCGTGTTGACGGTGATGCGCACCATCTCAGAGCCGGCGATGGCGAGTTGCTTGACCTGGATCGCGGTGCCGATGACATCGACCGTGTCGGTGTTGGTCATCGATTGCACGCGCACCGGTGCATCACCGCCCACGGTGACCACGCGGTCGCCCCAGACCACCCGGGCCTGGCGCGAGCGTCGGGCCCGTGGCAGCGCGGGCGGGATCAGCGAGAGGTCGTCGATGTCAAAGGCGGTCATGGCAGCGTCAGGTTGGCGATGTTGTCGCGGGCAAGGGGCTTCAAGTCCACCGGCCGGCCACGAAACTGCAGCTCGACGCCGCTGGCGTTGCCGATTCTCAGGCGCAACGGTGGCGTGGCGGTCAATGAGACCGTTTCGCCCGCAGGCACCAGGCGCGCCATCAGCGTCTGGCCGCTGCCGTCGACCAGTTGCACCCAACTGGCTTGCAAGGCGCGCAGCGTCAGCGGATCACCGCTGGCCACTGGCTGGGCGCGGCCAGGCGTTGCCTGGGCGGCCGCCGCACTGGCTGCAGCGGCTACCGGCGCGGCCAGACCCAGCGTTGCATCAGCGGCCTCGCGCTCCTCCGGGGCGGCCGGATCGGTCGCCAGCGGCAACGCCACCGCCCCACTGGGCGGCATCACCGGCGCGCTCGGCGCGTCCAGCAGCGGCGAAGAGCCGCCGATCACCGACACCGTCGGCACCAGCACAAACGCCGCTGCGGCGACCAGCAGCAGCGCCACCGCCCACAGCACCGGGTGTCGCCAGGGCACCCACAGGGTCGGGTCGACCCGGCCGGGCCGTTCGCGGAAGGGTGTGTTCAGCCCGCCATCGACCCGCGCCAGCTTGCTGACGGGCGTGCCGGGCATCTGCGCCAGCACCGGCTCCGGGTCGATCTTCAGCACTCGGCAGACAGTCTTGGCCAGGGCCCGGGCAAAAGTGGTGTCGGGCAGCTCGTGGTAACGGCCGGCTTCCAGCGCCTCCAGCTTGGCGGGCGTCACTTTGATCGAGGCCGCCAGCGCGGCGATGTGCAGGCCTTGCTGCTGGCGTGCGGCGCGCAGCATGGCGCCGGCGCCATCGGCCACTGCCGGTGCGGATAAACGGGAAGAGTCAGTCATCAAAGCGGCCCCGCTCGAACAGCGCGGCCTCCGGAGATTGCGGGAAGCCCTGGCGCAGCCGGTCACCCAGCACGCGCAGGCTTGAGACCTGACCGAGCTTGCGCTCGATGCGGGCCGCCAGCCACAGCGTTTGGGGGTTGACGTTGCCGGGCGTGTCGTTGACACGGCCGATGTAGAAGCGTGCGCGCTCGTACTCTCCTCGCCGGTACAACACCTCGGTCAGGTTGATGCCGATGCTGGGGTTGGACGGCTCCAGTTCGTAGGCCCGCATCAGCGCCGCTTCGGCCTCGACCCATTGCTGGTTGCGTCCGTAGCAGACACCACGAGCCAGGTGCGTACGCACAACATCGCGGTACTGCGGCAGCGCCAACGCCGCGGCGAACTGCACCTGGGCTTCGGCGTAGCGCCCGCGTTGGCACAGTACCCAAGCCTGGACGTGCAACGTGGCACCGTCGCGCGGGTTGAGCTTCAATGCACGGTCGAGGCTGTCGTCGGCAAGGGCATCCTCGTTCATCTCGGCATAGATCAGACCTTGCAGCCTGAAGGCTTCAGCGATGTCGGGCTTGGTCGTGATCGACCGCTTGACCTCGTCGAGTGCAACCTCTACCTGGCCGCCCGCGAAGTAGGCACTGGCCAATTCCAGCCGCACCCGGGCCCGCCGTTCGACATCGACCGGGTCGGTCGATGGGCCGGCAGCCTTGGCTGGCGCGACGGGCAAGGCCGGCGCGCTGGGGGGTGATCGGTTGCTGGAGCAAGCCGCCAAACCAGCGGTCAGCGCGGCGGCCACCAGCACTGCAGCCCGCACGGCAGCCAGCGGGGCAGCCAGCGGGGCAAGCACCCGACCGGCCACGCTGCGGGCCAAGCGGTGCAGGCCGGTGACCGTCACGGCCGCACCTGCGGCACGGCTTCGATGCGGATGACCGGTCGCGTCAACCGGGTCTGCGCGTTGGTGCGGTCTTGCACCTCACCGGCCAGTTGGCCACAGGCCGCGGCGATGTCGTCGCCGCGGGTCTTGCGCACGGTGGTCACGATGCCGGCGTCCTGCAGCAGTTTGGCGAAGGCCATCACGCGCTCACGCGGCGAGCACGTCAGGCCCGAGGCCGGGAACGGATTGAACGGGATCAGGTTGAACTTGCAGGGCACCCGTGGTGCAGCGCCGCGGCCCGACACCAGGTCGATCAGCTGTTGGGCTTGCTCGGGACCGTCGTTGACGCCGTCGAGCATGCAGTATTCGAAGGTGATGAAGTCGCGCGGCGCCGCAGCCAGGTAGGCCCGGCAGGCCGTCAGCAACTCGGCCAGCGGGTACTTGCGGTTCAGCGGCACCAGCTGGTCGCGCAAGGCATCGGTGGGCGCGTGCAATGAGACCGCCAACGCCACCGGGCAATCGGCTTGCAGGCGTTCGATCATCGGCACCACGCCCGAGGTCGACACCGTGACCCGCCGGCGCGACAGGCCGTAGGCATGGTCGTCCAGCATCACCCGCAGCGCCGGCAGCAGTGCGCCGTAGTTCTGCAGCGGCTCGCCCATGCCCATCATCACCACGTTGGAAATCACCCGTTCAGGTGACCCCGAGACGCCATCGACATTGGCACTGGTATCGGCCCCCACGGCGCCCGCAGCCGCCTTGGGGCGGCCCGGCGCCGCCTGCACTGGCCGCTTCAACCGCTGGCGCAGCTGGTGCTCGGCAAACCACAGTTGGGCGACGATCTCGCCGGTGCTCAGGTTGCGGCTGAAGCCCTGGTGGCCGGTGGAACAGAACCGGCAACCCACCGCACAGCCCGCCTGCGACGAGATGCACAGCGTGCCGCGGCCGTCCTCGGGGATGAAGACGGTTTCAACCGCATCGCCGTTGCCAACGTCGAACAGCCACTTGATGGTGCCGTCGGCCGAGACTTGCTCACTGAGCACGGGCAGCGCCTGCACCACCGCCGCCCCGGCCAGCTTGTCGCGCAGCGACTTGGCCAGGTCGGACATGCGGGCGAAATCGCTTTCGCCCTTCTGGTGAATCCAGCGGAACAACTGCAGCGCGCGAAAACGCTTCTCGCCGCGGGCCTCGCACCAAGCGGTGAGCGCGTCGAGATCGAAATCGAGCAGCTTGACCGGGGTCACGGTGGTCGAGGCGGTCGTCAAGGCCGGGGCCGTGCCGAGGGCGGGTGCAAGCGCGCCGAGATCAGCGGCTGTAGACGTTCAGGCCGGCGAAGAAAAACGCAATCTCGACCGCGGCCGTTTCGGGCGCGTCGGAGCCGTGCACGGCGTTGGCATCGATCGAATCGGCGAAGTCGGCACGGATGCTGCCCTTCTCGGCCTTCTTCGGGTCAGTGGCGCCCATCAGGTCGCGGTTCTTGGCGATCGCGCCCTCGCCTTCCAGCGCCTGGATCATCACCGGGCCGGAAATCATGAACTCGACCAGGTCCTTGAAAAACGGCCGGGCCTTGTGCACCGCGTAGAAGGCCTCGGCCTCGCCGCGCGAGAGGTGGGCCATGCGCGCGGCGATGACCTTCAGGCCAGCGCCTTCGAAGCGGGCATAGATCTGGCCAATGACGTTCTTGGCGACGGCGTCGGGTTTGATGATCGACAGCGTGCGTTCGGTATTTGCGGAAGTATTTGCGGAAGCGGCCATGAAAATTCTCCTGAAATCAACGGCTTAAAGATAAACCAAGCATTCTAGCGTGCTTGGACGATGGGCTTGTGATGGTCGGCTGCCAACCGGCAGCAGGCGGGCACCGGTGCACTGCGCCCGGCCCCACTGGCCACTTCAGCGGCCGCCGCCGCCACCGCGGCGACCACCGCCGCCGCCGCCGCCGCCACCGCCACCACCGCCAGTTCGGCGGCCACCCCGATTGCCGGCACCACCGCCGCCGCCGCTGCCACTGCCACCACCACCACCGCCAGCGCCGCCGTTGCCCTGGAACTTGCGCACGAAGGCATCGGCGCCGATGTAGCCGAGCGAGGTTTTCATCGGGTCGGGTTGGCCGCCCGCACCGCCACCGCCGCCCTTGCGGCCGCCGGCACCTCCCCCACCGCTACCGCCGCCCCCGCCGAAGCCCCGCGACTTCTGCACAAAGCGCTTGTCGTAGGTCTGCTCCAGCGGGTTCGGGATCGGGCCGT
>JAYVDE010000197.1:0-16301 GCA_043749575.1 Burkholderiaceae bacterium
GTCGGTGATCTGGGCCTGCACCGTGACATCCAGCGCGGTGGTGGGCTCGTCGGCGATCAGCAGCTTGGGCTCGCAGATCAGCGCCATCGCGATCATCACCCGCTGGCGCATGCCGCCCGAAAACTGGTGCGGGTACTCGTCGTGCCGGCGCGCCGGCAGCGGCATGCCGACCTGCGCCAGCGCGGCGATGGCACGCTCGCGGGCCTCGGCCCGGCTGACCGGGAAGTGGCTGCGGTAGGCCTCGGCGATCTGCTCGCCGACGCTGAACACCGGGTCGAGCGCAGTCATCGGCTCTTGAAAGATCATCGCGATGTCGCGGCCGCGGATCGCACGCATGCGGGCCTCGGGCAGGTGGGCCAGATCCTGGCCCTCGAACAGGATCTGGCCCTCGATCAGCGCCTGCCGCTCGGGCAGCAAGCGCAGCACCGACAGCCCGGTGACCGTCTTGCCGCAGCCGCTTTCGCCGACCACGCCCAGCCGCTCGCCTGCTGCGATGCTGAAGTTCAGCCGGCGGGTGACCGCCACCTGGCCCGCGCCGGTGCGAAACGAGATCGACAGGTCGCGGACCTCAAGCATGGCGGCCGCTCTCCAGCAGGATGATGAGCAGGGTGATGGCCAGTTGCAGCCCACCCGGTGTGTCGCGGCTGATCAGGATCGGGAGCCCGGCCATCAATACACCTGCAGGCGGAAGGGGTCGACGGGGTCGGTGTCGGGGCGCGCCATGTAGAGCAGCACCTCGTCGCGGGTGTCGGTCATGATCTTGCGCATCCAGGACTCGGCGGCGTCGGCCTGGCCCGCCCGGATCGCCACCAGCAACTGCGCGTAGTCGTGGAGGGTGTCGACGCGCCGTGCCGGGCGCACGTAGTCGGGCGGCTGGGGCGTGACCCACAGCATGCGCCACAGGGCATCGTGCGGCAGGTCGCGGTAGGTGGTCTGGATCACCTTGGCGCTGGCGCAGGCCGCCAGCAGGCCCATGGCCACGCGGCCGGTGGCCTGGGCAAAATCGAGCAGCGACGGCTTTTTTTGTGCCGCCAGCCGGCGCAGCTGGGCTAGCCGCGGGTCGACTTGGTCGAGCGCGGCTTTGTCGGGGTTGTGCGCCAGGTAGCGCACCGCCAGTGACAGCAACGCGCAGCGCACGTTGAAGATGTCGGCGACGTCGTTGAGCGCCAGCTCGACCACATAAGCGCCCCGCCGCGGCCGGATCTCGACCAGGCCCTGGCGCTCGAGGATGCGCAGCGCATCGCGCACCGGGCCGCGGCTGAGCGAGAACATCTCGGCCACCGCTTGCTCGCCGACCCGCTGGCCCGGCGCAAAGCGGCCTTGCAGGATGTCCTGGCCAAGCTGCTTGGCGATCTGCTCGCCGGTGGTGGCGCAACTGACCTTGGGTCGCTGCGGCGACGCTTTGGCAGCGGGATCAGACGTGGCGGAAGCGCGGGGCATTCAGGAGGCTGGAAGTCCGGGAGTCCGAGGGGCTGGCTCGAATCATTCTAGGAACCAGACCGGCTGCCGTGTGCTGTCATTTGTTAACAATTTGCGGGTGCTTTCCCTGAGTCCGCGATGGCCAGTCAGCGGGTACTGTGCAGGCTGGGGCGCGGCAGTCGAACGCGGCCCGGCAGGCGTGGCCCATCACCCGAGGAACCCGAGGAAGTCCCATCCATGGCAATCAACCGAATCGAATCGCTGGTGACCGGTACGGTCTGGAAGCTGGAGCGCCAGCCCGGGGACGCCGTGGCCAAGGGCGAGACGATTCTGATCATCGAGTCGATGAAGATGGAGATCCCGATCGACGCGCCGGCCGCCGGCACCTTGCGCGAGTTGCTGGTGGCCGAAGGCGAGAGCGTCAGCGAAGGGCAGGTGCTGGCCGTCGTGTCGAGTTGACGACCCGCGAACCGGCCGAACCGGCCGCTCTGGCCCACCGCGCCGCGCTGGTCGGCACGCTGGGCTACTTGATCGCCAGTGTGCTGTGGGGCATGAACCTGCCGCTGTCGGCCTCGCTGTTGCAGCACTTCGACCCGTTCTGGGTCTCGCCGCTGCGCTATGCGGTGGCCAGCGTGCTGCTGGGCGGCCTGCTGGTGGCCTCACGCGGCGTGCGGCAGCTGCGTTCGCCGATCCCGCTGTGGCGGATCGCGGTCTTGAGCCTGTGTGTGGCCAGTTTTCTGGTGCTCTACAACCTGGGCCTCTACCGCAGCCACCCGATGACGGTGGCCGCGCTGTCCGCTGGCTCACCGGTCTACGTGGCGGTGGTGTCGCGGCTGATGACCGGGGCCCGGCTCGAACGCGGCTTCTGGGGCGCCACCGCGCTGACGCTGGTGGGCGCGGGCATCGCGGTTCAGGGCCGGGCCCGGGCCGGGGGTAACAGTAGCGGGGGTGATGCAGCGGCGGGCATGCTGCAGCTGCTGCAGGGCGGTGAGCTGCTGGTGGTGTTGGCCATCTGCAGCTGGACCGCCTATTCGATCCTGGCCCAGCGCTGGTTCGCGCCCGAGACGCCGCAGCTGCGGCGCACCTACCTCACCACCATCGGCGCGCTGCCCTGGCTGCTGCTGTTCTGGGCCGGCGCGCGGGCCACCGGCCTGGTGGGGCCGCCCAACCTGCAGCCGGCGGCGGGGCCGGTGCTGCAGTTGCTGGTGGCGGCGGTGTTCTGCACTGCGCTGGCCACCGTGGCCTGGAACACCGGCGTCAACCGCCTGGGCATCCAGACCGGCGGCCTGTGGCAGAACATGGTGCCGGTGTTCGCGGTGCTGATTTCGCTGCTGTTTTTTGGCGTGCAGCCACTGCCCGAGCAATTGATCGGCGGCGCCGTGGTGCTGGCCGGGGTGTTGTACATGCAGTGGCAGCGGGCGCGCAGCGCACGGACACCGCCGCCCGCCTGAACTGCCGCTCAACCACCCAGCACCTCGGTGAACGGCCGCAAAACGACCGATCACGCCAGGCTAGCGGGTGAGGTCGAACACCAGGTTCACGGGCGACGGCCCTAAGGCCATGCTGAACAAGTCCCTCGCGGCGCGGTCATACCTGTTTTGGGCGGTTTGCGGCCTTGCAAATCCTCGCCACAGCTGGGCTATGGCTGTGGTTGTTGCGCCTTGCAGCCCATCCCAAACCAGGGCGCCCACACTCGCGAGGACTTGTTCAGCATCGCCCTAAAGGTGCTGGAGTTGCTGGAGGTGCTGGAGGTGCTGGAGGTGCTTGGGGTGCTTGCGGTGCTCGCTGTCAGGCCGCTGGCCTGGCCACTGCGGCACCCTCCGCGCCGGCGATGCGGTCCAGCAGCAAGCGCACCTCGACCAGCGCGTCCCGCGCCGCATGGGCGCGTTGCGAGATCGCTCTGAACACGTCCAGGGCCGACGGCGGCAGCTGTGCGATGTCGTGCCCCAGCTTGGCGATCCATTGGTTCAGCACACGATCTACCAGCAGCGCCATCCGGGCCTGCGCGGCCCGCTCTGCATCAGTGGGCTCCAGGCAGTTGATCACCAGGGCCTGCAGGGCCTGCACCGGAAAACCATCCAGCGCGACGGCCAACTCCCCGATCCGGGTGGCTACCTGGAGTCGAGCAGGCGCTTGTTTCAATGTGGTGCTCATGTGGATTCCTCAGTCTCTGCACAGGCCTTGGCAAGGTGCAGCAGCGTTGATGTTAGCCCGAACGGCGCCGAATAAAGGGTAAACCCGCAGTCAACTGACCTCAACAGCGCTGCGCACCTGCGACAAACCACGGCGCCGACGTGCCACCAGCGCACGCCCATGGCGCGCGGCCTTGATCGCGGGCGAAGAACCACGCTCGGGCGAAAGCCGAAGGCGTCGGCGTTGCCCACGCCGGGGTCCGGGCGGTCGGTCACGCCGTACCGGCCGCTGCCGCTGCCGCCGGTCTTCGGATCGGCTTGTGGTAAAATCCGGCCTTTTTCAGTTGAAATAGAAACTCGGTATGAGCAGGGTGCCAGGTTTGCCGCGTGCGGGTTTGAGCCGTGGCTTGAATAGTGGTTTGAGTAGTATTTCTAGCAGTGGTTTAGGCGGTGGTTTCAACAGTTCGAAGCTGGTTCGGTTTCTCACCGAGCTGGCCGGCGCCGATGTTGCCCTGGCTGCAACTTCTAAACAGAGTTTTGCCGAAAAGCTGGGTCGCTGGCTGGACTGGCCGGATGCCATCTCGCTTGCCGCGGCGTTGAACAAGGAAGCTGCGGCGCGCGGCTTGCAGCAGCCCGGTGCCGCGCCAGCAGCCGCAAATGCTGTGTTCAACGACTATTCGCGCGTGGCGGCCGATTTGACCAAAGCCATTGTGATGGATGGTTTATTGGCGGCCAACCTGGGGCTGCTGAAACAGCCAAAACCGGTGGCGGGTGCGGCGGATGCGGCGGGTGCCACGCCGCTTGAATTTTCGGCCTACCGGCGCAGTTACCTAGGCCATCAGCGCTTGATGGCGGCGGCTATCGGGCCCCTGCGTGGCCAGGTGCGGGCGGCGCTGGCGGGCATGTCACCGGCACTCGGCCAGCTGGCCGCCCTGGACGCCGTGCTGGACGAGGCCTTGCAAGCCCGTGAACGGCATTTGCTGTCGAAGCTGCCCGGGGTGCTTGAAAAACACTTCGAGCAGCTGCGCAAGGCGCATCAAGCAAGCCGTGATCAGGGCCTGGGCGCGCCGGCTCAAGACAGCGGTGCGCCAGCTGCCGTTTGGTTGGCTGATTTCGGCAAGGATATGCAGGGCGTGCTGCTCGCTGAACTGGCCCTCAGATTGCAGCCGATCGAAGGCATGATGGAGACGATGGGTTATGAGAGCACAAGGCGGCAATGAATAGATACCTGGGTTTGGCGGCCTTTATAACCGGCTTGAGCGTGGTTTGCTGGATTGCATTCGGTTATATCCATGCCAACCCGCTCGCCCTGCTGATGACCCTGCTCATCGGCGCGTTCTACGCCATGGGCGCGCTGGAACTGCACCGCTTCCACCACGCCACGGCCCAGCTGGCTGCGGCTTTGGCGGCTATTGCCGCGCCGCTGCCGAATCTGGCCGGTTGGCTGCAGCAGTTGCCGGGTTCGCTGCAAAACCCCGTGCGCCTGCGCATCGAAGGCGAACGGCTGGCTTTGCCCGGCCCGGCCATGACGCCTTATTTGGTGGGGCTGCTGGTGTTGCTGGGCATGCTGGGCACCTTTTTGGGCATGGTGGTCACCCTCAAGGGCGCGGTGCTGGCGCTGGAAAGCACCACCGACCTGGCGACCATCCGCGCGGCGCTGGCCGCCCCGGTCAAAGGGCTGGGGCTGGCGTTTGGCACCTCGGTAGCCGGGGTGGCCGCCTCGGCCATGCTGGGGCTGCTGTCGGCGCTGTGCCGTCGCGAGCGGCTGCAGACCGCGCAAGCGCTCGATGCCAACATCGCCACCCGCTTGCGGGTTTTTTCGCTGGCCCACCAACGCGAGGAAACGCTCAAGGCCTTGCAGTCCCAGGCCGCGGTGATGCCCGATGTGGTCGAGCGTCTGCAGCGGATGATGGCGCAGCTGGAGCGGCAGAGCGAGGCGCTGAATGATCGCTTGCTGGCGGGCCAGGACGGTTTTTACCGCGACGCCAAGACCGTCTATGCGGACCTGGCGGTGTCGGTCGAGCAATCGCTGCAGACCAGCCTGAGCGCCAGCGCCCGCGTCGTCGGCGCGACGATCCAACCCGTGGTCGAAGCCACGATGGCGGCCATCGCGCGGCAAACGACCCAGTTGCACTATTCGATGGCCAGCACGGTGCAACAACAACTGGAGGGCTTGTCGGCCCGGCTCGGCAGCGCGGTGAGCACGGCGCTGAGCACGGCGGTCAACACGGCAGCCGCCGCCTGGGCCAGCGGCCTAGCCCGGCACGAGCGCAGCAGTGAAGACCTGAGCCGGGATTTGCGCGCATCGCTGGTGGCTTTCAGCGCGACCTTCGAGCAACGCTCGGCTTCGCTGCTGCTCACGGTAGACCAGGCCCACGCTGCCAGGCAGGCGGCGCTGGCACTGCAGGACCAGCAGCGGCTGGCCGCCTGGACCGAGTCGCTGGACGCCACGGCGGCATCGCTGCAGCAGCATTGGCAACTTGCGGGCGCGCACAACTTGCGCCAGCAAGAACAACTCTGCAAGACGCTGGAGCACACCGCGCAGACCATCCGCAGCCAGACCGAAACCCAGACCCGGGCCACGCTGGCCGAAGTGGCCGGGCTGCTGCAGGCCGCCGCAGTGGCACCGCAGGCCGCTGCCGAAGTGATGGGCCAACTGCGCCAGCAACTTGCCGACAGCCTGCTGCGCGACAACGCCGTGCTCGAAGAGCGCAGCCGACTCACGGCCACGCTGGCGGCGCTGCTGAGCACGGTCAACGATGCCGCCACCGAACAGCGCAGCGCCATCGATGCGCTGGTGGTCTCGTCGGCCGCCGTGCTGCAGCAAGTCGGCAAGCAGTTCAGCGACCGGGTCGAGGCCGAGTCCGCCACGATGAGCGCCGTCGCCGCGCAGCTCACCGGCAGTGCCGTCGAGGTGGCCAGCCTGGGCGAGACCTTCGGTTTTGCGGTGCAGTTGTTCAGTGAATCGAGCGATGCACTGGTCGCCAACTTGCAGCGCATTGAAGGCGCGCTGAACAAATCCACCACCCGCAGCGACGAGCAGCTGGCCTATTACGTGGCGCAGGCCCGCGAGGTCATCGACCTGAGCCTGTTGTCGCAAAAGCAGATTGTCGAAGACCTGCAGCAACTGGCCCGCCGGCCGCTGCCGCTGGCCAGCGAGGTGGCGTGATGGACGACAGCGACGCCGGGGTCGACCCGGCCGCGCCGGTCTGGGCCGTCTTCGGCGACTTGATGGCCGGCTTGCTGGGGGCTTTTGTGCTGATGCTGGTCGGCGTGCTGGGCATGCAGCTGGAGTTGGCGACCCAGCTGGAGGCCGAGGTCCAGCAACGCCAGGTCGAGCAACAGCGGCGCCTGACCCTGGAGCAAGCCCTGGCCGAGCCGCTGGCGGCCGGCCGGGTGACGCTGAACAACGGCCGCATCGGCATCAGCGGCAGCTTGCTGTTCTCGTTGAACTCCGACCAGTTGCAGCCCGCGGGCCGGCAACTGCTGCAGAGCCTGGTGGCCCCGCTGGCGGCCTACCTCGGCGCGCGCGACGAGCTTTTGATGGTCAGCGGTTTCACCGACGACCAACCGGTGCGCGACAGCAACCGCCAATTCGCCGACAACTGGGAGCTGTCGGCCCAGCGGGCCTTGACGGTGACCCGGGCGCTGATCGACGAAGGCATACCGGCGTCATCGGTGTTCGCGGCGGCGTTTGGTCCGCAGCAGCCGGTGGCGTCCAATGCCGATGCCGCCGGCCGCTTGCAGAACCGGCGGGTGGAAATGGCGCCGGTGCCGCGAGCGCCTCGTGCCGACAGCAAGCCGCGTGACTGAACCGGGGCTGACCGGGCGGCTCGATGCGGCCACGGCCAGCGGCCCGGCGGCGACGCTGGCCGCGTGGCGCGCGCACGGTGCGCAGCGCTTCGATCCCATCCAGTTCCGGCGCATCGACGCCCTGGCCCGGCGCGCGGCTGGCCACGAGGGCCGCGTCCGGCAGCTGCTGGATGAGCAACTGGCCCGTCTGCTGGTGGCCTACGGCGACCGTTATGAACAGGCCCGGGTGGCGGCCGGCGAAACCCTTGATCGGCTGGGCGCGCAACACCCGCAGGCCGCCGCTGCACTGCGCCAGTTGCAGGTCGACGGCGATTTCAAGGCGCTGCAGCGGCGGGCTGCTGCGCTGAACGCGCCGGGCCCGGCGGGGCCGCTGGCCGAGCTGGTTCGCCACATCGAGCGGCAGTCGTCGGCGCTGGGTGATGATGAGCGCTCGGCCGACCACGGCGGGGCCGCTGGCGGGCCGCCTGCCGAGCTGAAAGCCGTGCGTTACTTCAGGAGCACCTGGTCGCGGCTCAGCGTCGACCAGCAGCTGAGCCGGTCGCTTGCGCGGGTGCCAGAGAACGCCGGCCCGCTCAATTCGCAACGGCTGGTGCTGCGATCGCTCCAGTTGATGCGGGAGGTCTCGCCGGCTTACCTGAGCCGGTTCATGTCGTATGTCGATACGCTGCTGTGGCTCGATCAGGCCCCGTTGGCCGGCCCACCGGCGCCGGCCAGCGCCAGCCGCGGCGAAGCCGACAAGAAGCGCAAACCCAGCCGCGGCAGGCCAAGCTGATGCGCCAGCCGCGGCCCCTCGTTGACCGCGGTCACCGGCGTGCGCGGCGCGCTGGCGGCGATCAGAGAACAGACCGATGACGGAATCACGCTTGAAACAGGTTGACATCGCGGACGCGAACCCGGCCGACCCGGTAAACCCGGCCCTGGTCGACCTCGACAGCATCGCCATCGGCGAGACCATGGCCTTGCTGGTGGCCGACGAGCCTGGCCCGCTGGCCGACGCCCAGCACTTTTCGCGCCGCTTGGCGGGCGCCGACAGCAACGTGGCGATCGGCCTGGCGCGGCTGGGTTTCAAGGTCGGCTGGATCAGCCGGCTGGGCGCCGACAGCTTCGGCACTTATGTGCGCCGGGCCATCGAGGCCGAGGGCATCGACACCTCGCGGGTCGAGACCGATGCGCAACGTTCCACCGGCTTGATGCTGAAGTCGCGGGCCGCGGGCGGCAGCGATCCGCTGATCGAGTACTACCGCCGCGGCTCGGCCGCCAGCCAGCTGGGCTTGGCGCAGTTCGATCCGGCCTACTTGCTGCGCTCGCGCCACCTGCATGCCACCGGCATCACGCCCGCGCTGTCGGCCGCGGCCTGTGAACTGGTCAGCCGCGCCATGCAGCTGATGCGCGCCAACGGCCGCAGCGTGTCCTTCGACCCCAACCTGCGGCCCAGCCTGTGGCCCGATGCCCAGACCATGCGCGACACGCTCAACCGCCTGGCGCGCGACGCCGACTGGGTGCTGCCCGGCTTGGCCGAAGGCCAGCTGCTGACCGGCTGCGACACGCCCGAGGCCATTGCCGGCTTCTACCTGGCCCAGGGCGCCAAAGCGGTGCTGGTCAAGCTGGGCGCGGCGGGCGCCTACCTGCGCACCGCCGACGGTGAAGTGCACCAGTCGCCCGGCGTGGCGGTGCCGGTCATCGTCGACACCGTGGGCGCAGGCGATGCGTTTGCGGTCGGCATCGTGTCGGCGCGGCTCGAAGGGCTGGCCTGGCCTGAGGCGATGGCGCGCGCCAACTGGATTGCCGCGCAGGCGCTGCAGGTGGTCGGCGACATGGAAGGCCTGCCGCGGCGCGACCAGCTGCCGGCGCTGGCGCAGGGCTGATGCCGGCTGACGACGGCTGACGACGGCCCGGCGCAGGTCGGTCGCCAACCCATCAGGCTAGACTGGTCGCCACTGGAGAGGGCCGACAACGATGGACATCACCGACCTGTTTGCGCTGGGCCTGCGTGTGGGCGACAAGCTGGTGGCCCGTGGCGAGACCATCGCCGTGGCCGAGTCGTCGGCGGGCGGGCTGATCTCGGCCGCGCTGCTGGCGCGGGCCGGCGCCTCGGCCTATTACTTCGGCGGCGCAGTGCTCTACACCCGCCGCTCACGCCGGCTGCTCACCACCCTGACGGCCACCGACAGCCTGGGCATGCGCTCGTCCAGCCCGCCCTGGGCACAGCTGCTGGCCCGCCACCAGCGCACGCGGTTCAGGGCCAGCTGGGGCCTGGCGGAGACCGGCGCCGCCGGGCCGACCGGCAACCCTTACGGCGACCCGGCCGGCCACAGCTGCCTGGCGGTCGATGGCCCGGTGCCGCGCGAGCGCCTGCTGCGCACCGGCCAGGACGTCCGGCCGCGCAACATGGTGGCTTTCGCGATGGCCGCGCTGACCTTGCTGGAGCAGGCCATCGATGCCGCACCCGCGGTCGCAGCCGAGACCGCAGCAGCGACCGCAGCAGCGACCGCAGCGCAAGCCACAACGCAGGCCGCACCCCCGGGCGCAGCCGACGCCGCCCAGGTCGTTGCGGTCGACACCGGCAGCCGCGGCCGCTGACCCCTGCTGGCGTGGCCGAGCAGGGCTGGCCGCGCCCGCTGCGGCGATCAGTCCTGCGGCTGGCCGAAGGCGGTGAAAAACGCCTCGACGAAGCGCGACGAGCCGACCAATGTCAGGCTGACGGCATGCCAGCGGCCGTCCTCCAGCTGCACCTGCAGGTCGTCGTCCCAGTCCATGCCGTCGTCCACCGGCCCATGGCTGTGCGGATAGTGCTGCCACGCCCAATCCAACACCTGCTGCACTTCGGCCATCACCGCGCCATGCTGCTCGGCTGCGGTCGAGGCCAAAGCCTCCAGCGTGGTGACACCGTCGGCGTCACAGCTGAGGTCAAAGCTCAGGTACTGCACAACAGCTCGTCAGGGTGCGGCAAGTGGCGGCCCTTGTGGCTGTGCCAAGCCCTGGAACCTGACCTCACCCCGGCGCTGTGAACTTGGCCCGCATCGAATGCGCTCAAGCCGTGCAGCGCGCCGTACCGCGCACCAGCCGCCCCGGCAGCGCGCCGGTGGGCTCGCCGTGGCGGTAGGTGACCGTGCCCGACACGATGGTCGCAACGAAACCATCGGCCCGCTGGTGCATGCGCCGCCCGCCCGCCGGCAGGTCGTGCACCACGGTCGGCACGTGCACCTGCAGGCGCTCGAAGTCGATCAGGTTGATGTCTGCCTTCAGGCCGACCGCCAGCTGGCCCCGGTCGGCCAGGCCGGCCAGCGCAGCCGGCTCACTGGTCAGTGCGGCGATGGCCTGTGGCAGCGCGATGCGTTGGCCAGGGTCGGCATCGCGGGCCCAGCGCGCCAGGTAGTAGCTGGGGAAACTGGCGTCGCAAATCATGCCGTAGTGGGCGCCGCCATCGGCCAGCCCGACCACCGTTTGCGCGTGGCCCAGCATCTCGCGCACAGCCGCCAGGTTGCCGTCGCGGTAGTTGGCGCCGGGCTGGTAGAACATCGCCCGGCCGTCGTTGGCCAGCAGCAGGTCGTAGGCATAGGCCTCGACCGACAGGCCCGCCGCCCGGGCACGGTGGTCGATGCGGTCGGCGGGTGCGGGCTCGTAGTCGGGCTGCGTGCCCCAGACAAACGCGTACTGAAATGACTTGACGGTTTTCAGGTTCACCGGGTTGCTGTCTTCGGCCTGTTCGGCCAGCAAGATAGCCCGCAGGGCCGGGTCGCGCAGCCGCGCCACCTTGTCGGCCAGCGGCAGGTGTTTGATCGCCTTGAAGCTGGGGTGGTAGGCAAAGGGGTGGAAGCTGAGCTCGAGGCCGTAGAACATGCCGACCGGACGCGGCGCGACCTGGGCCCGGATCTGCAGGCCGTCGGCAGCCGCCTCGCTGAGCGCGGCGAGCGATTTGCGCCAGGCGTTTTCGTCGCCGGTGGGCATCTGGATCAGCGTGAACGACAGCGGCCGACCACTGCGCTCGGCCAGCCGGCGCAGCAGGGCAAATTCAGCCAGCGCATCGCCCATCGGCGCGGGGATGATCTGGAACACGCCGCGGCCGGCATCCCGCAGGCCATCGGCCAGGGCGCCCAGTTCGTCCTCGTCGGCGTACAGGCTGGGCGCGAGTTCGCCGGCCTTGGTGCGGTGCATCAGGTTGCGCGAGCTGCTGACGCCCAGCGCGCCGGCCTGCACGGCCTGCGTGGTGAGTTGGCGCATCGCCGCCAGGTCGGCGGCGGTGGGCGGCGCGGGGGCCGCGGCGCGCTCGCCCATCACGAAAACCCGCAGTGCCGAGTGCGGCAACTGGGTGGCAAGGTCGATGTCGAACTGGCGCGCTGCCAGCGCGTCCAGGTAGTCGGGAAAGGTCTCCCAGTTCCAGGGCAGGCCGGCGGTCATCACCAGCTCGGGCACGTCTTCGACACCTTCCATGACCTTGACCAGCAGCTCGCGCTGGGCGGGCCGGCAGGGCGCAAAGCCGACGCCGCAATTGCCCATCACCACCGAGGTGACGCCGTGGCCCGATGACGGCGCGAGCCGGTTCTCCCAAGTCGCCTGGCCGTCGTAGTGGCTGTGCACGTCGACGAAGCCGGGGGTCACCAGCAGGCCGTGGGCGTCGAGCTCCTCGGTGGCCGTGCCGACGACGGTGCCGATGGCCGCGATCAGGCCGTTTTTTACCGCCACATCGGCAACACGGGCCGCGCTGGCCAGGCCGTCGTGCACCGTGCCGCCGCGGATGATGAGGTCGTAGTCCGTCATGTTCAGTCTCCTGGAGGGGCCGAATGGGCCGTTGCGGGAACGGGCGCTGGGCGCCGTCAGCGCTCTGGGCGTTGTGCCCCGTCGGCGCTCCGGGCGTTGTACGCGGCACGGATCGGGTGCGTCCCCCGTTGCCTGCGCGAACTGAGCTTAGCGTCCAGCCCCGCCAAGGGCTGGCGCCTGGGCGACGGCCGCCGCATGGCCAAAGCGCTTCGCCCGCCTAGCGCCGGCCCTGTCAGGGTTTTCGCTCGGCAGCACCGGCCACCGGCCATCCGTGTCGTGCCGGCGACGTTGGGCGGGCCGGTCGGCCGCGCATCATCGGTCGCACCGGGCGCGTGCCTCGCGCCTTTCTTCGAGCGACGCTGCATGACACACGACATCCTCATTCGCGGCGGCCTGATCGTCGACGGCAGTGGCGCCGAACCCCGGCGTGGCGACCTGGCCATCGACGGCGGCCTCATCAGCGCGGTGGGGGTCGTCGACGGCCGCGGCCGCCGCGAGATCGATGCCGAAGGCCTGGTGGTGAGCCCCGGCTTCATCGACCTGCACACCCACCTGGACGCCCAGATCGGCTGGGACCCGGACTGCACGCCGGTCAGCTGGCACGGCGTGACCACCGCGCTGATGGGCAACTGTGGCGTCACCTTCGCGCCCTGCAAGCCCGCCGACCGGCCGCTGCTGGCGGCAATGATGGAGACGGTCGAAGACATCCCGCGCGAGGCCATCCTCACCGGCCTGCCCTGGGACTGGGAAGACTACGGCGGCTACCTCGACAGCATCGAACGCTTGGCGCCGGGCATCAACCTCTGCGGCCTGGTGGGCCACAGCGCGCTGCGTTTTTATGTGATGGGCGAGCGCGCGGTCGAAGAACAGGCCAGCGCCGACGAGCGCCAGCGCATGGCCCAGATCGCCGGCGAGGCGGTGGCGCGCGGCGCGATGGGCTGTTCGCTGAACCGCTTTGCCGGCCACAAGCTGCCCGACGGCCGCGCCATCCCCGGCACCTTTGCCGACAACGGCGAGTGCCTTGACATCGCCCGCGCGGTCAGCGCGCGCGGCGGCCTGATGCAAGCCGTGGGCGCCGATTTCGGCCTGCTGCGCGCGCTGGCCGACGAGGGCGGCAGCCGGGTGCTGTTCAGCTACGGCGTCGACCCCGACGGCGGGCCGGCCAGCCTGCTGCGCAGCCAGCTGGAAACCCTGTGCGAGGGCCGCGACATCACCGCGATGACGCAGGTGCGCAGCTCGGGCTTTGTCTTCGGCCTGCAGTCGCCCATGCCCATCGCCACCCGCACACCCAGCTGGCGCCGGCTCAAGAAGCAGACGCTGGCGCAGCGGCTGGCCACGCTGGCCGACCCGGTGCAGTTTCAGGCGCTGGTCGACGATGCCCGCCTTGGCGGTTTTCCCACGCTGATGGGCGCTGACATCAGCCGCGTCTACTACATGGGCGACACGGCGACGCCGACCTACGCCGGTGGCCGCGAAAGCCAGCTGCTGGCCATGGCCGAGGCCGCTGGCGAGCACTGGGCCCAGACCTTTTTGCGCCTGGCGCTGCAGACGCAGGGGCGGGCGCTGTTCACGCTGCGCATGTTCAACCCCGACATGGCCGGCTTAGCGCACCTGATCGCCAGCCCCAACGTGCTGCCGGGCCTGGGCGACGCGGGCGCCCATGTCTCGCAGGTGATGGATGCCGGCTGGGCCAGCTTCGTGCTGTCGCACTGGGTGCGTGAACAGCGTTTGTACACGCTGGCCGAGGGCGTGCGCCGGCTCACCGCGGCACCGGCGGCCGTGCTGGGCCTGCAGGACCGTGGCCTGCTGGCGGTGGGCCAGCGCGCCGACGTCAACGTGTTCGACGCCGACCGCATCGGCGAGCGCCAGCCCGAGATCGTGCACGACTTCCCCGGCGGCGCGGCGCGTTACATCCAGCGTGGCGTCGGCTACAAGGCCACGTTGGTCAACGGCCGCGTCAACCTGCTCGACGGCGAGTTCACCGGCGAACGCGCCGGCCAGGTGCTGCGCCACGGGGCGGCGGCCTAAGCACCCGTTTGACCCGCGGACCTCAGGGTCGCTTGATTAGTATCTGTTTTGATGGAACGAACTACTGGCACTGGCCGACGGATCGACTGGCCGACCGAGGTCCACCAGGTCACGCCTCGCGCGCGAGGTGCTGGCGGGCTACCGCGCCACCGAGGCCATGTTCCCCATCTACCACCTGCAGCAAGTGGTGGCGCAGGCGCGCGAGAAGTACGCCGACGTGCTGGCTGAGCTGGAGGACGACATCCCGGGTTGAAGTCGTGCATGCAAAGGCGAGCCCATGCGATGCCGACCCGTGTTGCCCTCAGTCCCCATTGGGAAGCCTTCGTGCGTGAGGCGGGCGAAATCTGGCCGGCATCACGGCGTGCTTCGCGCCGCGTGTTGCCCGCGCGCCATGTCGATGGGCGCGAGCAGGCACAGGCCACCGACAAAGAACAGCGATGTCGACAGAATCGCCATGCGGTGGTTGCCGCCGGTCAGCAGCGTGATCAGGCCGTAGGTCAGCGGACCCACCACGACCGCGAGACTGGTCGCAAAACTCCACAGCCCGAAGAACTCGGCCTTGCGATCGGGCGGCGTGAGCAGGCCCGCCATGGCACGGCCGGCCGATTGGCTGGCCCCCATGCACAGCCCGGCGATCACGGCGGCGGCCCAGAACATCGACGCTCCGGTGGCAAACCCGGCCAGCATCGTCATCAGCAACCAGCCCACCAGCGTGAACGCCAGCGACAACTTGTAGCCGGCACGGTCTTGCCAGTAACCGAAGGCAAAGGCACCCGCCACAGCGGCCATGTTGACCATGAACACCAACAGCATCGTGTCGGCCTGCTTGAAGCCGAGCACCTGCTCGGCATAGACCGCCGCCAAGGTGATCACCACCGAAATGCCCGCCTGGTAGCAGGCGCAGCAGGCCAGCAAGCAGCGCAGGTCGCGATAGCGCCGGGCCTGCTTCCAGGTCTGGGCCAGGCGCTGCAGCGATGCCTTCAACCCGGTCATCCCCGCCGCGACGCTTGACGCCGGTGCAGGCGTTGCGCGTTCACGCAGCCATGCGAAAGTGGCCAGCGAGGCCATGCCGTAGATCGCGGCGGTGATCAGCATCACCACGGGCACGAATGCCGTTGCCGGCTCGCCGCGCGACTGTGCTGCGGAGGCATAGACCAAACCCAGCCCCAGCGCGAGCATGCCGCCGAGGTAGCCGAAGCTCCAGCCCCAGCCGGACACACGACCCATGGCGTCGTCACGCGCGAGTTCGGGCAGGAACGCGGCGATCAGCGATTCGCCATACGAGTAGAACGTCAGCGAGAGCACCAGCGCGGCGACCGCCAGCCAGACATCGCCGGGTCCGGCCAGCGCCAATGCGGCCGTGGCGAGCACGCAGCCGGCGGTCGACAAGGCCAGCAAGCGCTTCTTGGCGGCTCTCAGGTCGGCATAGGCCCCGATCGCCGGCATGGTCAGCATCACGATCAAGCTCGACGCCGAGATCGCCAGCGTCCAGGCAAGCGTTGCCCAATCGGCACCGCCGGCGACCACGCCGACAAAGTAGGCGCTGAAGACGGCGGTGAGTACGACCGTGGTGTAGCCCGAGTTGGCGAAGTCGTACATCGCCCAACCGAAGACTTCGCGTTTGCGAACGCCCGCGTTGAGTGCTTGCTGCGGAAAGAGATCCATGGCGCTTCCGGGTGGCGTGACAGCTTGACAGGGTGCGCGGCAGGCTAGCGTCTGCCTCCTGTGATGGCGGGTCCTGGCGGTTCAGACATCGACTGCCGGCTCCGCCAGCGCGGCGGTGATCGCCTGGCGCGCCGCATCGCGCAGTTCGAGCGCGTGGTTCCAGCCTGGGCCTGCCGGTGCGATGGCCACGCCGATCATCACCCGGACATCGCTGCGGTTCGGCAGCCAGGCCCGGTCGCGCAGCAGCGAGCGGGTGCCGTTCAGCGTCACCGGCACCAGCGCGCATCCGGTCTCGGCGGCCACCACGAAGGCGCCAAGCTTGAAGGGCTGCAGGCCGCTGGCGCGCTGGAACGTGCCTTCGGGGAAGAACACCATCGACTCGCCGGCACGCACGCGCGCCTGCAGCGATTGCGTGTCCAGGGCGCCTTGCGCGGCATCGAAGCGCTCGACGAACACAGCGCCCAGCCGGCGCAGCGCCGGGCCGAT
>JAYVDE010000198.1:0-6446 GCA_043749575.1 Burkholderiaceae bacterium
CGCCTATGTGCCCGGCTCGGCGTTCTACCCCCACACGGCCGGCCACCCCGCCGACCCGCGCACGCTGCGCTTGAGCTTCGTCACGCTGGCGCCGGCCGACATCGCCGAGGGCGTGGCCACGCTGGGCCGCGTGCTGCGCGAGCAGGTCGACGGCGACCGCGAGGCGGCGCCGTGACGCCGGCGCAGGCCGCCACTGCCGCGGTAACAGGCGCGCGGCGCTTGCGCGATCTGCCGGCGCATGAACACGGCGCCCATTGAGATCCAGCCGACATCGACATCGACATGCCACTGACCCTGTCCGACCTGCAAGCCGCCGCGCACACCGTGCATGCGGTGATGCCGCCGACACCCCAGTACCGTTGGCCGCTGCTGGAAGCGGCCTTCACCGTCACACCCGGCAACGGCAGCCAGGTGTGGCTCAAGCACGAGAACCACACGCCGGTCGGCGCCTTCAAGATCCGCGGCGGCCTGGTTTACTTTGACCGCCTGATGGCCCGTGTGGCCGCCGGCGAATCACGCCCGGCGGGTGTCGTCAGCGCCACCCGCGGCAACCACGGCCAGTCGATCGCCTTTGCCGCGGCGCGCCACGGCGTGCCGGCGCTGATCGTCGTGCCGCACGGCAACAGCCGCGAAAAAAACGCTGCGATGTGCGCGCTGGGTGCCGAGCTGGTCGAGGCGGGGGATGACTTCCAGGCCGCGCGCGGCCATGCCCAGGCGCTGGCCGCTGAACGCGGCTGGCAAATGGTGCCGTCCTTCCACCCCGACCTGGTGGCCGGCGTGGCCAGCTACGCGCTGGAACTCTTCGCCGCCGCGCCCGACCTGCACACCGTCTACGTGCCGATCGGCCTGGGCTCGGGCGCCTGCGGCTTAGTCGCCGCGCGCGACGCGCTGGGCCTGGCCACCCGCATCGTCGGCGTGGTGTCGACCGGCGCGCCGGCCTACGCGCTGTCGCTGGCCGCCGGCCGGCCGCTGTCGCATGCCGTGACCACCGTACTGGCCGACGGCATGGCCTGCAGCACGCCCGAGCCCGCCGCGCTGGCGATGCTGCAACGTGGCCTGCACGGCGTGGTGCAGGTCAGCGACGGCGAGGTGGCCGCGGCGATGCGCCAGTTGTTCGAGACCACCCACCAAGTGGCCGAAGGCGCCGGCGCGGCCGCGCTGGCCGCGGCCTGGCAGCAACGCCAAGCCAACGCCGGCCAGCGTGTCGGCCTGGTCCTCAGCGGTGGCAATGTCGACCGCGATGTTTACGCGCAGGCCCTGGCCGGCGCGGTTTTCCCGGCGTGATAGGCATGGCCGAACGCCGCTTTTCCCAGCTCGACGTCTTCACCGCCGTGCCCTTGCGCGGCAACCCGCTGGCCGTGGTGCACGACGCCAGCGGCCTCAGCGACCACCAGATGGCCGATTTCGCCCGCTGGACCAACTTGTCGGAAACCACCTTCCTGCTGCCGCCCGACGACCCCGCGGCCGACTACAAGCTGCGCATCTTCACACCCGGCGGTGAGCTGCCGTTTGCCGGCCACCCCACGCTGGGCAGCTGCCATGCCTGGTTGGCCGCGGGTGGCGTGCCGCGCAACCCCGCCATGGTGGTGCAGCAATGCGGTGTCGGCCTGGTGCGGGTGCGGCGCCAGCGTGATGGCGCCGGCGCGGCTCGCCTGGCCTTCGCCGCGCCGCCGCTGCGCCGCACCGGCCCGGTTGATGCCACGCTGCGCGCCCAGGTGGTGGCCGCGCTGGGCCTGCCCGACACATCGGTGCGCCAGCTCGAATGGATCGACAACGGCCCCGGCTGGATGGCCGCGTTGCTGCCCGACGCCGCCACCGTGCTGGCGCTGAGGCCCCACTTCGAGGCGCTGGCCGGGCTCACGCTGGGCGTCATCGGTGCCCACCCGGTGGGCAGTGATTGCCAGTTTGAGGTGCGTGCCTTCGTGCCCGGCATGGGCGTGCGCGAAGACCCGGTCACCGGCAGCCTGAATGCTGGCTTGGCGCAGTGGCTGATCGGCGCCGGCCTGGCCCCCGACCGCTATGTCGCTGCCCAGGGCGCCGCGCTGGGCCGTGCCGGGCGGGTGTTCGTCGCCCGTGACGGCGCCGATATCTGGATCGGCGGTGCGGTCTGCCCGCTGATCTCGGGCACGATAAACCTGTAGCGGCGGGCCGCTCAGTCCTTGCGGTAGTTGTCGTGGCAGGCCTTGCAACTCTGGCCCGCGGCGCCGAAGGCGAGCTTGATCTGGTCGAGATTGCCCGACTTGGCGGCGACGTTCAGCTTCACCACTTCTTCCTGCATCTTGCTGGCGGCCAAGTCGAACTTGGCGCGTTCGGTCCAGATCTCGGGCTTGGCGCGGCTGTCGGCAGTGGCAATGCCTTCGATGAAGCCGGTATAGGGCAGCTTGGCCATGGCCACCACGATGTCGGCGTTGGCCGCTGCGGCCGCTGCGTCGAACGGGGCCTTGCCTGACGCCATCGCACCGATGCGTCCAAAGTGCGTCCCCATCACGGTGAACGCCGCCTTGCGGTACTTGATGGCATCTTCAGGCTTCTGGAACTGGGCGGCAGCCGGCAGGCTCGCCAGGGCGCCGAGGGTAGCCACCAAGGCCACGAGCAGTCTTTTCATGCGGTTTCTCCAACTTGGAAGTGGAACGTGGAACCCGACACCACACCGGGGCGCTGGCCAGTTTACGGGCGGGGGGCCTGCTTGGGCCTGCCCGATGCGCGCGGTCGCAAGTGCGTTGACTTCGGCTATCGTGGGTGGTGTGTCTGATCAACCTCATCCGCGCGCATGACGACCCTTGGCGAAACCCGAGCGGTCCGGGTCTGGGACCTGCCGACCCGGTTGTTCCACTGCTTGCTGGTGGCGGCGGTGATCGGCTTGGTGGTCAGCGGCAAGATCGGTGGCAACGCCCTGGTCTGGCACATGCGGTTTGGCTTGCTGGTGTTCAGCTTGCTCAGCTTTCGGCTGCTGTGGGGCGTGGTCGGCGGTCGCTGGTCGCGTTTTGCCAGCTTCCTGTACGCACCGGCCACGGTGTTGCGCTACCTGCGCGGCGAGCACCGGCCAGGCGATCATTTCGAGGTTGGCCACAACCCGCTGGGGGCGTTTTCGGTCTTCGCGCTGATCGCCGTGCTGGTGCTGCAAGTGGCCACCGGCCTGGTCGCCGACGACGAGATCGCCACCACCGGGCCGCTGAACCGGCATGTCAGCAGCGCCTTGGGTTTGGCGGCCACGGCCTGGCACACCGGCTACGGCCAATGGCTGCTGCTGGGGCTGATCGCGCTGCACCTCTTGGCCGTCGGGGTCAACCGGCTGCGCGGCCAGCACTTGGTCAAGCCGATGCTGACCGGCGACAAGCTGCTGCCGCCCGGCGTGCCGCCGTCGACCGATTCCCGGGCCAGCCGCACCGTCGCCGTGGTGCTGTGGCTGGGCTTCGCTGCCGTTGCGGTCTGGATCGCACGGCAGGCCGGCTCATAGCCGCACCGCACCACCGTCGCACCGCATGGCTCTTGCCGCCGACATCCGCCTGCAAACGCCCGACAGCCCGGCGCTGATCGAAGCCACACGCGCGCTGTTTGCCGAGTACGCCCAGGCCTTGGGGTTCGACTTGTGCTTCCAGCATTTCGACGCCGAACTGGCGGCGCTGCCGGGCGACTACGCGGCGCCGCAGGGCGGCTTGCTGCTGGTCTTCGTCGACGGCGAGTTGGCCGGCTGCGGCGCCTTCCGCCCGCTGCCCGACGTCGACTACGCCAATGCCTGCGAGATGAAGCGATTGTTCGTGCGGCGCCCGTTCCGCCGCTTCGGCCTGGGCCGCTTGCTGACCCAGGCGCTGATCGACGGCGCCACGCAGGCAGGTTATTCGGCCATGCTGCTCGACACGCTCGATGACATGGAGGCCGCCCGCGGCCTCTACGAAGCCTTGGGTTTCGCCGAGGTGCCGCCGTATTACTTCAACCCGATTCCCGGCGCGCACTACCTGAAGGTCGACCTCGGTTGAACCGGCACACGATGACCTGGCCTGACATCACGGCGCTGCCGGTGGCGCCTTCCCTGCTGGGCGAGTCCCCGCTCTGGCATGCCGACGAGCAGCGGCTGTACTGGGTCGACATCCCCGGCCTGCAACTTCACCGGTTCGACCCCGCCACTGGCCGCCACGACGAATGGCATTTGCCCTGCGAGCCGGCCTGCTGCGTGGCGCTGCTGGGTGGCGGCCTGCTGCTGGCGATGCGCGATGGCCTCTGGCGCTTCGATCCCGCCACCGGTCAGCGCCAGCGCGTCGCCAGCCCGCCCTACGACCCGGCACGCCAGCGTTTCAACGATGGCAAGGCCGACGCGCAGGGCCGCTTCTGGGTCGGCACGCTCGACGACCGGCGCCTGCCCGAAGCCGCGCTGTACCGGCTGGCAGGCGGTGCACTGGTCCGGGTGGCCGAGGGCATCACCGTCAGCAACGGCCTGGCCTTTAGCCCCGACGGCCGCACGCTGTACTGGGCCGACACCAAGGCCCATCTGGTGCAAGCTTTCGACTTTGACGGCCACGACGGCAGCCTGTCGAGGCGGCGCGTGTTCCAGCAGTTCAGCCCCCGCGTCGATGGCGAGCCGCTGTCGGCCTACGGCGGCCGGCCCGACGGCGCCGCGGTCGATGCCGAGGGTGCTTACTGGGTGGCGATGTTCGAAGGCCAGCGGCTGCTGCGCTTCGCGCCCGATGGCAGGCTGTTGGCCGAATTGCCGCTGCCGGTGCGCTGCCCGACCATGCCTTGTTTTGGTGGCGCCGACTTGAAAACGCTCTACATCACCACGGCCCGCGACAAACGGCCGGCCGTCGAACTGGCGGCGCAGCCGCTGGCCGGCTGTGTGCTGCAACTGCGGGTCGATGTGCCCGGGCTGCCTGCCCACCTGGCACGGCTGTAGTGGGGCGCCCGGCCGGCGGCGCAAGGCCCGCCAGCCCAGCCGTGGCGCGCATGCCCCACGCCCAGCCTGCGGCGTCAGCCCGACCTTGGTGCGAGAAGTGGTCGACGCCAAGGGGTTTCCACGTATACTTTTGCGGTTTGCCGCAACCAGACGCTAGCGCCCCTTCCATGACAGACCGGCCGACCCCAACCAGCGGCCGAAATGCCCTCTGGGATCATGACGAAAACGCTGACGAAAACGCTGACCAAAACGCTGACCAAAACGCAGACGAAAAAGGGGCGGCGGCAAGCACCAACTTCAAGCGCTTGAGTCGGGAAGAAGCGGCTGTCTTGAGGGCCCAGGAGCCGCCGGTGTCACCCTGGCGGACCATCGCCGTGCAAATGGGGGTGGGCGTGGTCGCTGCCTTGATCGGGTGGTTGATCACCGGGCGCTTGGAGGTGATGTGGTCCCTGCTTTACGGCGCGGCCACGGTGGTGGTGCCGGGCGCTTTGATGGCACGCGGCATGACCAGCAAACTCACCAGCTTGGCTGCCGGCTCCTCCGCTGTCAGCTTCATGTTGTGGGAGTTTGTCAAAATTGGTGTTTCGGTGGCGATGTTGATCGTCGCCGGCAAGATCGTGCAGCCACTGGTGTGGCCGGCCCTGTTGGTCGGCATGGTGGTCTGCATGAAGGTTTATTGGGTGGCGTTGCTCTGGCGGCGCCGCAAGGCTTGATAAAAAGTTCGGGACGAGACAACACGATATGGCAGCCGCAGAACACGCCGCAGGCAGCGGACCCACCGCTGGTGAATACATCATTCACCACCTCACGCACCTGCAGAACAAGAAGCAGACGGACATCGTCGACTTCTCGGTCTTCAACCTCGACAGCATCTTTTTTGCGGTGCTGGTCGGCGTGATCGGCAGCTTCTTCTTGTGGCGCGCCGCCAAATCGGCCACCGCAGGTGTGCCGGGCCGCTTTCAGGCCGCGGTCGAGATGCTGGTCGAGATGGTCGACAGCCAGGCCAAGGGCATCGTGCACAGCGCGACCAGCCGCAAGCTGGTCGCGCCGCTGGCCCTGACCGTGTTCGTCTGGATCATCCTGATGAACGCGATGGACTTTCTGCCGGTCGATCTGCTGCCCAAAGTGGGCGAATCACTGGGCATTCACAACCTGCGTGTCGTGCCCACCGCCGACCTGTCGGTGACCATGGGTTTGTCGCTGTCGGTGCTGCTGATCTGCCTGTTCTACAACGTCAAGATCAAGGGCTTAGGCGGCTGGGCGCACGAGCTGTTCACCGCGCCCTTCGGTGACAAGATCGTGCTCTACCCGGTCAACTTCCTGATGCAGATCATCGAGTTCGTCGCCAAGACCGTTTCGCACGGCATGCGGCTGTTCGGCAACATGTACGCCGGTGAACTGATCTTCATGCTGATCGCGCTGATGGGCGGCGCCTTTGCCTTCACCGGCACCGGCATCGCGTTGTTTCTCGGTCATATCGTTGCCGGCACCGTGTGGGCGATCTTCCACATCCTGATCGTCCTGCTGCAGGCCTTCGTGTTCATGATGCTGACCCTGG
>JAYVDE010000199.1:0-16228 GCA_043749575.1 Burkholderiaceae bacterium
GGTCAGCCGCGCAGCGCCGGCGTCATACCGCTTCCCGCCGCAGCGCCGGGAAGAGAATCACGTCGCGGATGCTGGGGCTGTCGGTGATCAGCATCATCAGCCGGTCGATGCCGATGCCGCAACCGCCGGCTGGCGGCATGCCGTACTCGAGCGCGCGGATGAAGTCGGCGTCGTAGTACATCGCCTCTTCGTCACCGGCGTCCTTGTTGGCCATCTGGGCGTGGAATCGCGCGGCCTGGTCCTCGGCGTCATTCAGTTCTGAAAATCCATTCGCGTATTCGCGCCCGGTGATGAACAGCTCGAAGCGCTCGGTGATCGCCGGATTGGCATCGCTGGCGCGGGCCAGCGGGCTCACCTCGACGGGGTAGTCGACGATGAAGGTCGGCTGCCACAACTGCGCTTCGACCACCGCCTCGAACAGGCCGAACTGCAGCTCGGCCAGCTTCCAGTGCGCCGGCGGCTCGGCGCCCAGCGCCCGCAGCTTGGCGTGCAACACCTTGGCGTCAGCCGATTCAGCCTCGGTCAAACCGGCATGCACCACCAGCGATTGCTGCACCGACAGCCGCGTGAACGGCTGGTGCAGCGCCACCGCTTTGCCGGCGTAGCTGATCTCGGCCGACCCGGTGGCGGCGATCGCGGCATGGCGCAGCACGTTCTCGGTGAAGTCCATCAAGTCGTGGTGGTTCCAGTACGCCGCGTAGAACTCCATCATCGTGAACTCGGGGTTGTGGCGAACGCTGATGCCTTCGTTGCGGAAGCTGCGGTTGATCTCGAACACCCGCTCGAAGCCGCCGACCAGCAGGCGCTTCAAGTACAGCTCGGGCGCGATGCGCAAAAACATCTGCTGGTCGAGCGCGTTGTGGTGGGTGACAAACGGCTTGGCATTGGCGCCGCCCGGGATCGGGTGCAGCATCGGCGTCTCGACCTCCAGAAAGTCGTGCTCGACCATGTAGCTGCGGATAGCGCTGACCGCCTTGCTGCGGGCCACGAAGCGTAGCCGGGCAGTCTCGTCGGCAATCAGGTCGACATAGCGCTGGCGGTACTTCTGCTCCTGGTCGGCCATGCCGTGAAACTTGTCGGGCAGTGGCCGCAGGCTCTTGGTCAGCAGGCGCAGGCTGCTCACCTTGACCGACAGCTCGCCGGTGCGGGTTTTGAACAGCAGGCCCTCGGCACCCAGGATGTCGCCCAGGTCACCGTGTTTGAAGGCGTCGTAGGCGGCCTCGCCCAGCGCGTCGCGGCTGATGAAGAGCTGGATGCGGCCGTGCTGCTCGCTGCCGGCGGGGCCGAACGAGCCGTCCTGCAGCGTCGCGAAACTGGCCTTGCCCATGATGCGTTTGAGCATCATGCGGCCGGCCACCGCCACCTGGATGCCCAGCGGCTCCAGCGCCGCGTTGTCCAGCGGGCCGTATTGCTGCTGCAGGGCCGAGGCGCGGTGGCGGGGCTTGAAGTCGTTGGGGAAAACCGCCACGCCGTCGGCACTGGCCTGGGCGCGCAGTTCCTTTAGTTTTTCGCGCCGCTCGGTGGTCAGCTTGTTGTCGTCTTCTGCGATGGGGTGGTCGGTGCTCATGGGGCGGCTCGAAGTGGCGGCGCTGGCAGGCGGGCGCTGGGAAAAATGCAAATTGTAGGCAGTGGCGCCGCAGGAGCGCTGGTGAGGCGGGCTGGCGGGCCGGGCCGGCGCCACCTCTGCGCCACCTCTGCGCCACCCCTGCGCGATAATTCGAGGCTTGCGGCCTGCCGTGCCACCCCCTGCGCTGCGCGGCGTCGTCCGCCTGGCGCCACCCCTCAAGCCATGCACCTGCAGCACCCCGCCATCACCGACCGAAAAGTCCGCTTCGCGCTGGCCGGTTGCGGCCGCATCGCCGCCAACCACTTCGAATCGGTGGCCCGCCATGCCGACCGCGCCGAGCTGGTGGCGGTCTGCGACGTCGACCCCGCCGCGCTGGCCGCCGCCGTGGCCCGCACCGGCGCGCCGGGCTTTGCCAACTACTCGCAGATGTTGGCCGAGGCGGGCGCTGACTGCGTGGTGCTGGCCACCCCCAGCGGCCTGCACGCCGCCCAAGTGGCCGAGGCCGCCGAGGCCGGCCGGCACGTGATGACCGAAAAGCCGATGGCCACGCGCTGGGCCGATGGCCTGGCGATGGTCAAGGCCTGCGACAGCGCCCGGGTGCGGCTGTTCGTCGTCAAGCAGAACCGCCGCAACCGCACGCTGCAGCTGCTGCGCGAGGCCATCAACGCCGGGCGCTTCGGCCGCATCTACATGGTCACGGTCAACGTGTTCTGGGCCCGGCCGCAAAGTTATTACGACTCGGCCGACTGGCGCGGCACCTGGGAATTCGACGGCGGCGCCTTCATGAACCAGGCCAGTCACTACATCGACCTGCTCGACTGGCTGATCGGCCCGGTCGAAAGCGTGATGGCCTATACCGGCACGCTGGCGCGCAACATCGAGGTTGAAGACACCGGCGTGGCCGCGCTGAAATGGCGCAACGGCGCGATGGGCTCGGTCAACGTCACGATGCTGGCCCACCCGAAGAACTTCGAAGGTTCGATCACCGTGCTGGGCGAGCACGGCACGGTGCGCATCGGCGGCGTGGCGGTCAACAAGATCGAGCACTGGGATTTTGCCCAACCGCACGCCATGGACGCCGGGCTGGACACCGCCAGCTACCAGACCAGCTCGGTCTACGGCCTGGGCCACCCGCTGTACTACGACAACGTGATCCGCACGCTGCGCGGTGAATGCGAGCCCGAGACCGATGGCCGCGAAGGCCTGAAATCACTCGAACTGCTGATCGCGATGTACCGATCGGCGCGCGACGGCACGCGCATCAACCTGCCGCTGGAATACTGATGATCCCCGGCGTCACCGTCCACCCGTCGGCCATCGTTGACCCGGGCGCCCAGTTGGGCGACGGCTGCCGCGTCTGGCACTTCGCGCACATCAGCGCGGGCGCACGCATCGGCAGCCACTGTTCGTTCGGCCAGGGGGTGTACGTCGGCGACGACGTGCTGATCGGCGACCGCGTCAAGATCCAGAACAACGTGTCGGTCTACGACGCGGTGACATTGGAAGACGACGTGTTCTGCGGCCCCAGCGTGGTTTTCACCAATGTCTTCAACCCGCGCGCGGCGGTGGTGCGCAAGGCCGAGTACCGCCGCACGCGGGTTCAACGCGGCGCCACGCTGGGCGCCAATTGCACCATCGTCTGCGGCACGACGGTGGGCGAATACGCCTTCGTCGGCGCTGGCGCGGTGGTCAGCCGCGACGTGCCGGCCTTTGCACTGGTGGTCGGCGTGCCGGCCAAGCGCATCGGCTGGATGAGCC
Organism: Burkholderiaceae bacterium; assembly: GCA_043749575.1. GTDB lineage: Bacteria > Pseudomonadota > Gammaproteobacteria > Burkholderiales > Burkholderiaceae_C > Pseudaquabacterium. The sequence continues at coordinate 3,326 of JAYVDE010000199.1, forward strand.
GCCATGGCGAGCGGCTGGCGCTGCCCGCCTCGTCGTTGAACGACAGCGAAGTCGAAGCCGCATGCCCGGCCACCGGCGAGCGCTACCGCTTGCGCGGCGACACGCTCACGCTGCTGGACTGAACAAAAAAATGCAATTCACCGACCTGAAGGCCCAGTACGCCGCGCTGAAGACCGAGATCGACGCCGGCATCCACCGTGTGCTCGACCATGGCCAATACATCATGGGCCCCGAGGTGGCGGCGATGGAAGCCGCGCTGGCCGCCTACACCGGCGCGCCGCACTGCGTGGCGGTGGCCAGTGGCACCGAGGCGCTGCTGATCGCGCTGATGGCGATCGGCCTGCAGCCCGGCGACGAGGTCATCACCACGCCTTTCACGTTTGCCGCCACGGCCGAAATGATCGTGCTGCTGGGCGGCGTGCCGGTTTACGTCGACATCGAGCCCGACACCTGCAACATCGACGCCTCGTTGATCGAGGCCAGCATCACGCCGCGCACCCGCGCCATCATGCCGGTCAGCCTGTATGGCCAAGTGGCCGACATGGCCGCGATCAACGCCATCGCCGCACGGCACGGCCTGGTGGTGATCGAGGACGCGGCGCAGAGCTTTGGTGCCACCTACCAGGCTAGAAACAGTTGCAACCTCAGCACGATTGCCTGCACCAGCTTCTTCCCCAGCAAGCCGCTGGGCTGTTATGGCGACGGCGGCGCGCTGTTCACCAGCGACCCGGCCATCGCCCAGGCCGCGCGCGAGATCCGCGTCCATGGCCAAAGCGGGCGCTACCACCACACCCGCGTGGGATTGGGCGGGCGCATGGACACGTTGCAGTGCGCCGTGGTGCTGGCCAAGCTGCCGCGCTTCGGCTGGGAGATCGAACGCCGGCTGGCCTTGGGCGACCGCTACGGCCGCTTGATCGGCGAGAGTGGCGCGCCGGTGCAGCTGCTGGCGGTGCGGCCCGACCGCGATTGCGTCTGGGCCCAATACACCGTGATGGTCGACAACCGGCCGGCGGTGCAGGCCGCACTGCAGGCCGAGGGCATCCCCACCGCCGTGCACTACCCCAAGCCGCTGCACCACCAGCCGGCCTACGCGGCAGGGTGCTGCCCCGATTGCAACCCGCACAGCATCGCCGCGGCGCAGCGGGTGCTCAGCCTGCCGATGAGCGCTGATCTGGGCGAGGCCGACCAGGACCGGGTGGTCGCCGCGCTGGTGCGGGCCGTGGCGGCCCATCCCTGCGCCGCATTGCCCGGCGTGGCCGCGCCCGGCGCCGCCCAGCCCGCTTGAGCGGCTGGCGGCGTCCCTCTTCGCGCTAGCCGCTCCCCGTCTCGTTTACTGGCATGCTGCGCGCCGTGCTCACCCTGCTGGCTGGCGGCGCGCTGGCGCAGGCCTTGCCGCTGTTGCTGGGGCCCTGGCTGACGCGCTTGTACCGGCCCGAGGACTTCGGCGTTTACCAACTGTTTGCCGCACTGGCGGCCAATGCCGCGGTGGTGGCCTGCGCCCGCTATGAATTTGCCCTGCCGCTGGCCCGCGATGAAGCCGAAGCCAGCGCGCTGCGCACGCTCTGCCTGCGCCTGCTGGCCTTGACGGTGACGCTCAGCGCCGTGGCCGCCGCCGCCTGGGCGTTGGCGACTGGCGTGGTGTGGCCGCTGTGGCTGCCGGCGGCGGTGGGCGCGCTGGGCCTGCTGTCGCTGGCCACGCTGAACGCGACCCGTGCGCAGCGCTTTCGCGGCCTGGCGGTGGCCAGGGTGGTGCAGCACGGTGGCGGCGCGTTGCTGCAAGGCGCGGCCGGCTTGCTGCAGGCCGGGGTGACCGGCCTGATCGTGGCGCCCATCGTGGCGGCGCTGGCGGCAGTGGCCGCGCTGGGCTGGCCCGGGCCGGCGCAGGCGGCAAGGGCGCAATGGCGCGCGGTGGCCAAGGCGCATCGCAGCTTCCCTTTGCTGAACACGCCGCATGCCTTTCTCGGCGCGCTGCAAGACACCCTGGCCGTCGCGCTGGTCGCCGCCAGCCTGGGCCCGGCGGCGGCTGGCGCCTGGGGCCTGGCGCTGCGTTACCTGAAGGCACCGGCCACCTTGGTCGGCGGCGCAGTGTCGCAGGCGCTGTACCCGCGTCTGGCGGCCGGCAACAGCGCCGATGGCCGCTGCACGCCCGCTGGCCGCGCGCTGGTGCTGCGCACGATGGCGCTGCTGGCGCTGCTGGCCGCGCCGCTGGTGGTCGGCTTGTGGCTGCTGGGCCCGGCGCTGTTTGCCTGGGCCTTCGGTCCGGCCTGGGCCGATGCCGGTGAACTGGCCCGCGCGCTGGCGCTCTACATCGGCCTGCACTTTGTCGCCTCGCCGCTGGGCGTGGTGACGATGGCCTGGCAGGCCCAAGCCTGGGCATTGCGGCTGGCGCTGGTCGGCCAGGGGGTCTTTGTCGCCGCCTTGGCCGCTGGCCTGGCCTGGGGCGGCTTGCGCGGCGCCGGCTGGGCGGTGTCGGGCGCGATGGCGCTGTACTTCGGCTGGTACTTCAGCCAGCTGGCGACCTGGCCGATTGACCCGCCGCCAGCGCAGCCGCCCCCGCTGCCGCCGCCACCGTCGGCGGTCGAGGGCGCACGATGAGCGGCGCCTGGCGTGGCACGCTCAACCGCTGGCGGCGGCGCATCGCCCATGCGCTGCTGCACCGCGTCGTCTTCGGCGAGAGCTCGGGCGGGCGCTACCTGCCCAACACCCGCATCGCGCCGTCCACCTGCATCGAGCATGAAGACCGGCTGCAGCTGGCCGACCATGTGTTCATCGGCGCTTTCAACTTCATCGAGGCCAGCGGCGGCGTCACCGTCGGCGAGGGCGTGCAGATTACCCACCACGTCGGCATCGTCAGCCACAGCTCGCACCGCGCGCAGCGTCTGCTGGGCCGGGCCTACGCCAGCTGGCCAGCGTCGGCCACCGAACCACGCCCCGGCTGGATCGCCGGCCCGGTGCACATCGGCCCCTACTGCTTCATCGGCCCGCAGGTGTTGATCGAGGCCGGCACCCGGCTGGGCCGCGGCTGCATCGTCAGCGCCGGCAGTGTGCTGCGCGGCGACTTCCCGGCGTTCTCACGCATCGCCGGCAACCCCGCCCGCGTGGTGGGCGACAGCCGCGAGGGCGACGCCCGCTGGCTGGCCGAACAACCCGCACTGCGCGCCCACTACGACGCCTGGGCCACCGCCGCTGACTTGTCGGCCGAACCCGCCGCACCCGCCGAACCAACCCAAGCCGCTGCACCCGCCGCACCCGCCGCGAGCCCGCGGCCATGAGGCTGGTCCTGCTGGGCGATGGCGAAAGCCCGCACCTGCTGAAGTGGGCGCGCGCGCTGGCGCCGCAGCTCGAGTTGTGGGCGGCCTCGTCACGCGGCTTCGCTGCCGAATTTGATGCCCTGGTGCCGGCCACGCGCCGGCTGGCGCTCGGCACGAGGCCTGATTTCGAAGGCGGCAATGCCGCGTTGCTGCGCCAGCTGCCGCGCCTGGCGCGCTGGCTGCGCGCGGTGCGGCCCGACTGGATCCACGCCCACTACCTCACCTCGCACGGCACGATGGCCTGGTTGGCCACGGCCTTGCTGGGCGCGCCTGGCCGCCTGGTCGGTTCGGCCTGGGGCTCGGACATCCTGGTCACGCCGCAGCGCAGCGCGCCCCTGCGCTGGCTGACCAGCCGGGTGCTGCGCGCCTGCACGCTGACCACCAGTGATTCGCAGGTGATGGCCCAGCGCATGCACACGCTGGGCGCCGGCGAGGTGATGACCTTCCCGTTCGGCCTGGAGGCACTGCCGCCGCTGCCGCCGCCCGGCGTCAAGCAAGACCATTTGTTCTTCGCCAACCGCGGCCTGGAACCGATTTACGCGCCGCAGCGGGTGTTGCAGCTGTTCGCGGGCATCGCCGCGAGCTGGCCTGACGCTGAACTGGTGGTGGCCAACGACGGCTCGCTGCGGCCCATGCTCGAACGGCAGGTGGCCGCGGCGGGCCTGGCCCACCGGGTGCGCTTCATCGGCCGGGTCGACGCCGTCACCCAGGCCGGCTGGTACGCCCGCGCCCGCTGGTATGTCAGCCTGCCCGAGAGTGATTCGGTCTCGGTTTCGGTGCTGGAGGCGCTGGCCCACGGCTGCATCCCGCTGCTGTCCGATCTGCCGGCCAACCATGAACTGGTGCACCCGGGCGATGATGGTCAGACACCCGGCCAGACGCCCGGCCAGACGCCCGGCTGGGTGGCGCGTGGCGACAGTTTGCCCGGCCCGGCCGACCTGCAGCCGCTGCTGGCCCGCGCCGACGCGATCGCCGCCCGGCACCATGCCTGGGTCGCCGGCCACGCCATGTTCGGCCCCTGCGTTGCCCGCTTCCTGGCCCGCCTGCGCGCGCTGGACGCCGCCGCCGGCCCCTGAGCCGCCCCTGATGAACATCCTCTACCTCAACCACTACGCCGGCAGCCCGGCGCTGGGCATGGAGTTCCGGCCCTATTACCTGGCCCGCGAATGGGTGCGCGCCGGCCACCGGGTGCAGATCGTCGCGGCCGATTTTTCGCATGTGCGCGCCCGCCAACCCCGGGCCGGCGACGAGCTGATCGACGGCATCGCCTACCGCTGGCTGGCCACACCGGCCTACCGTGGCAATGGCGTCGGGCGGGTCTGGAACATCACCCGTTACCTGACGCAGCTGTGGGCCCAATCCCGCAGGCTGGTCGATGAATTCAAGCCTGATGTGGTGATCGCCAGCAGCACCTATCCGATGGACTTCTGGGTCGCCCGGCACATCGCCAGGCTCAGCCGGCAGCGCACCGGCGCGCAAGGGCGTGGCGCAGTGCTGGCACCCGGCGCGATGCTGGTGCACGAGGTCCACGACCTGTGGCCGCTGAGCCCGATCGAGCTGTCGGGCATGTCGCCCGGGCACCCGTTCATCCGCCTCTGCCAGGCCGCCGAAAACGCCGCTTGCCGCGATGCCGATGTGGTGGTCAGCATGCTGCCCAAGGTGAGCGGCCACCTCGCCGCGCATGGGCTCGACCTGCGCAAGCTGCTGATCGTGCCCAACGGCATCACGCCCGACGAGTGGCCGCAGGCCGGGCAGGGCGAGCCCCCCGCGCTGCGCGACGACGTGGCCGCGGCCATCGCCACCCAGCGCGCGGCCGGCCGCACGGTGGTGGGTTATGCCGGCTCGATGGGCCTGCCCAATGCACTGGACGTGCTGCTCGACGCCGCCGCTTTGTTGCGCCGCGAGTCGCTGGCCTTTGTGCTGGTGGGCGACGGCCACGAGCGCGAGCGCCTGGCCCGCCGCGTCGCCGACGAGGGCCTGGTCAACGTGACGATGTTGCCGCCCATCCCCAAGGCGCAGATCCCCGCGCTGCTGGCGCGTTTCGACATCGCCTACATCGGCTGGCAGCGGGTGCCTATCTACCGCTTCGGCATCGCGCCCAACAAGCTGATGGACTACATGATGGCCGGCTGCGTGGTGCTGCACAGCGTGGCCGCCGGCAATGACCCGGTGGCCGAAAGCGGCTGCGGCCTGACGGTGGCGCCTGAATCGCCGCCTGCTGTGGCCGACGGCCTGCGCCGACTGGCCGCAATGCCCGCCGCCGAGCGCCAGGCGATGGCCGAACGCGGCCGTGCTTTCGTGCTGGCCCACCACAGCTACCCGGTGCTGGCGCAGCGCTTCCTGCAGGCGATGTGCCGATGAGCGACGCCCCGCCCATCGATCCGCCGCCGAGCGACGAAGCCCGCGCCGTGGCCGAGCGTTATGCGCGGCGCGGCGCAGCGGACCCGCGTGCACCTGCTGGCGCGGCCGACCGCTACAGCTTCCTGCAGCCCGATGTCTGGCAATCGGTGCAAGAGCGCCAGCGGGCGATGCTGCAGTTGTTCAACCGACCCGGCTTCGGCGATCTGGCCGCGCTGCGCGTGCTGGAGGTGGGTTGCGGCGCCGGTGGCAACCTGCTGGAGCTGCTGCGCATGGGCTTTGCGCCGCAACACCTGACCGGCGCCGAACTGTTGCCCGAGCGCCTGGCCCAGGCCCGCCAAGTGCTGCCGGCCGCCGTCACGCTGTGGGGCGGCGACGCCAGTGCGCTGGCCATCGATGCCGGCAGCCGCGACATCGTGCTGCAGTCGACGGTGTTCTCTTCCTTGCTGGACGATGGTTTCCAGCAGCGGCTGGCCGACGCGATGTGGCGCTGGGTGGCGCCCGGTGGCGGCGTGCTGTGGTACGACTTCACCGTCGACAACCCGCGCAACCGCGACGTGCGGGGCGTGCCGCTGGCTCGCGTGCGGCAGCTGTTTCCCCAGGCCACGCTGTGGCATCGGCGGGTGACGCTGGCGCCGCCGATTGCCCGGGCGGTGTGCCGCGTGCACCCGGCGCTCTACCCGGTGTTCAACGCCTTGCCGCTGCTGCGCACGCACCAACTGGTGTGGCTGCAAAAGCCCGCCGCAGGCTGACGCGCAGCGCGGCTGAAACACCCTGGCCGAAACGCCCAAGCTCAACCGGCCTCGGGCTCCAGGCCCTTGAAGATGTCGGCCAGCGCCACCTTGCAACCCACGCTGGCGCAGTCCATCACCGCGTCCTGGCTCATGTCGTTCAGCACCCAGCGGCCATCGGCGCCGCGCCTGAAACCGTCGATGCGCCGGGTCTCGGGGTCGACCAAGATATATTCCTGCAGCGAATCGAGCCGGCGGTAGAGCGCAAACTTCTGGCTGCGGTCGTAGGCCTGGGTGCTGGGCGACAGCACTTCGATCACCAAAGTGGGCGACCGGAAGATCATCTCGGTGGCCAGATCGGCCTTGTCGCAGGTGACGAACAGGTCGGGGTAGAGGATCGTGTCTTTGACGATCTCGATCTTCATCGACTCGGCAAAGACTTGGCAGGGCGAGCCTCGCAGCTGTAAGTTGAGCTGAGTAGCCAGGTTCAGCACCACCCGACCATGGGTGCGCCGCCCGCCCACCATGGCGAACACCTCGCCGCGGTGGAACTCGTGCTTCTCGACCTGCTGGTTTTCCCAGGCCAGGAAATCGTCCAAACTCAGTTTCTGTGCCAGCAACGACATAACCGCACCTCCGCCGGCGGATTGTGGACCAGCCTGCCAGCAGCCCAGGCACCCAACCCGCGCGCCGTAAAATCATCGATCAGGCCGGGGCCCTGGCCGTCCGGCCACGCCCGCGGCCGCCGCTTAGCCAGCATGAACCCCCAAGCCCCCGCACCGCCCCTCCTGCCCTTCCTGCCCTTCGCCCTGCCCGAGATCGGCGAAGAAGAGATCGCCGAGGTCGTCGACACGCTGCGCAGCGGCTGGGTCGCCACCGGCCCCAAGGCCAAGCGCTTCGAGGCTGATTTCAAGGCCTGGCTGGGCGACGCGGGCGACGACATCGAAGGCCTGCACTGCATCGCCGTCAACTCGGCCACCGCCGGGCTGCACCTGGCGCTGGAAGCGCTGGGCATAGGCCCCGGCGACGAGGTCATCACCACCACCCACACCTTCACTGCCACCGCCGAGGTGGTGCGCTACCTCGGTGCCGATGTGAAGCTGGTCGACATCGATCCGGCCACGCTGAACATCGACCCAGCCTTGATCGAAGCCGCGATCACGCCGCGTACCAAGGCCATCATCCCGGTGCACTACGCCGGCTTGGCCGCCGACATGCCGGCGATCTTGGCCATCGCCAGGAAGCATGGCCTGAAGGTGGTCGAAGACGCCGCCCATGCGCTGCCCAGCACCAGCGGCGGCGGCCGAATCGGCACGCTGGACAGCGCCGCCACGGTCTTCAGCTTCTACGCCAACAAGACCATCACCACCGGTGAGGGCGGCATGCTGGTCACCCGCGACGCCGCGCTGGCCCAGCGCGCCAAGATCATGCGGCTGCACGGCATGAGCCGCGACGCCTTCGACCGTTTCACCGCCACCGTGCCGAGCTGGTATTACGAGATCGTCGCACCCGGCTTCAAGTACAACCTGACCGACATCGCCGCCGCGATGGGCATCCACCAGCTGAAGAAGGCGCATGCGTTTGCGCAGCGCCGCGCGGCCATAGCAGCGCGCTACAACGCGGCCTTTGCCGACCTGCCGGTTGTCACTGCGCCCACCGCGCCGGCCGGTGAGCTGCACCCCTGGCACCTGTACGTGTTGCGCCTGCTGCCCGCGGCCGGCATCGCCCGCGATGCCTTCATCGAGCGCCTGTTCGCGCTGGGCATCGGCTGCAGCGTGCACTACATCCCGCTGCACTTGCAGCCCTACTGGCGCGACCGCTACAGCCTGCAGGCGGCGCACTTTCCGGCCAGCCAGCGGGCCTTTGAGCAGATGCTGAGCCTGCCGGTCTACAGCCGCATGAGTGATGCCGATGCCGACCGCGTGATCGCCGCGGTGCGCGGCCTGCTGGCGCCGGCTTGACGGCTGCGCCGCTGCGGCTGCAAGCGCCCAACATGGCCAAGCGGCTGTTCGACCTGCTGGGCGCCAGCCTGGCGCTGCTGCTGCTGGCGCCCTTGCTGCTGGCGGTGGCGGCGGCCGTGCGCTGGGATTCGGCCGGGCCGGTGTTTTTCCGCCAAGAGCGCGTGGGTCGCCACGGCGTGCTGTTTCGCATCCACAAGTTCCGCACCATGCGGGCCGATGCGCCGGCGCTGGGCCCGCAGGTCACGCTGGCGCATGACGCCCGCATCACCCGCGTGGGCCACTGGCTGCGGCACTACCGCATCGACGAGCTGCCCCAGTTCTTCGACGTGCTGCTGGGCCGCATGAGCCTGGTGGGGCCGCGCCCCGAGGTGCCGCGTTTCGTCGTGCACTACCCGGCTGACCTGAAGGCCCGGGTGCTGGCCGTGCGCCCCGGCATCACCGACCCGGCCGCGCTGGCCCACATCGACGAAGCCGCGCTGCTGGCCGGCGCCGCCGACCCCGAGCGCGCCTACATCGAGCGCATCCTGCCGCACAAGCTGGCGCTGCAGGCCGACTACGCGGCGCGCGCCACGCTGAGCTCTGACCTGGTGGTGCTGGTGCGCACGTTGCGCGTACTGCTGTCGCGCTGAATCGGCCGCAATACAGATTTCTGTATATCATTTCAGAATGAAGACCACGCTGAATCTCGATGACGACTTGCTGGCCCGCGCCAAGGCGCAGGCGGCCATCGAGCGCATGTCGCTCACCAGGCTGATCGAGGAAGGTCTCAGCCTGCGTTTGCGAAAGGCGGGTCTTGATCGGCGTGGCGCGCAGCCCGCCATACCGGTGTTCAGGGGTGGCGCGGGCTTGCGGGCCGGGATCGACCCCAGCTCCAATCGTTCATTGCTCGATGCCTGCGACGACGACGCCTGACGTCAATGTGCTGGTGTCGGCCTTCCACGCCGACCATCCGCACCACCAGGTGGCGCGCGCCTGGCTGGACACCGCGCTGCAATCCTGCCAGCGGGGCGGGCGGCTGCAGCTGCTGCCCATGGTCTGCACGTCGTTCGTGCGCATCGTCACTCATGGCAAAGTGTTCGCGCAGCCCGCTGCGCCCGTGCAGGCCACCGGTTTCGTCGACGCGCTGCTGCAGGTGCCCGGCTGCGAATGGCTGGATCTGGGGCCCGAGTGGCCAGCCTTTGCGCAGCTGTGCAACGCCCGCAGCCTGAAGGGCAACGCCGTACAGGACGCCTGGATCGCGATGGCTGCGCGCCGCCATGCCAGCCACCTGGTCACCTTTGACAAGGACTTCGCGTCCTTGCTCGATCGACATGAATACACCCTGCTGGTTCCAGCAGCCTGAAGCTGCATCGGTGCACTTGTACACTTTCAAAGTTAAAAATTGAAACTGTACAAACATGTTGCCGCGCCACGCCTTGCACACCTGCGGCGCGCAGCGGGCAATGGCTCAAGCTCAACAGCCTGGGCGCCGATTGCGGCATCAGCCAGCCCACCGCCCGCCAGTGGCTCACGGTGCTGCAGGCCAGCCACCTGGTGGCCTTGCTGCCGCCCTAGCACCGCAACTTCGGCAAGCGGCTGGTCAAGGCGCCCAAGCTCTACTTTCTGGACAGCGGCCTGCTGTGCTACCTGATGCGCATTGCCTCGCCCGACGACCTGACGCACCACGCCCTGCGCGGCGCCATCTTCGAGGTCAGTGAAACCCTCAAACACCGCTTCAACCGCGGGCTGACCGCCGACCTGTACTTCTGGCGCGACAAGCACGGCGTCGAGGTCGACTTGGTGTTCGAGCACGGCCAGCGCCTGCACTCGGTTGAATGCAAGTCGGGCACCACCGACAGCGCCGACTGGCTGGTCCCCGCCCGCCGCTGGTGCGCATTTGCCGGCGCCGAAGCCGCTGATCCGGTGCTGGTCTACGGCGGCAGCGCCAGCCTCGCCCAGGCCGACCACCAGTTGCTCAGCTGGCAAGCGCTGGGGATGGCCACATGATCACCGCCTGGCACCGCCTAGACCGCTTTCTGGCCCGTTTGCGCCCGCACCGTGAGCCGCTGTCGCTGCTGATCGACGGCGCGGTGGTGGCCCTGGCCTGGAACGTCACCTACCTGTTCCGGCTCGGCTTTGAGCGCTGGATCAGCGCCCGGCCCGGCTACGACGCCTGGGTGCTGCTGGGCATCGTGGCGGCCTACGCCGTGGCCTTCAGCGCGCTGAAAGTGCCGCAGGGCATGTGGCGTTTCTCGGGCTTCGGCGAAGTCAAGCGCCTGGCGCTGGCCTGCCTGCTGGCCGGGCTGACCAGTGCGGTGGCCGTGCTGATGCTGCAACTGCGCGAGGTGCCGCGCGCCGTGCTGGCGCTGCACCCGGTGGTGGCGCTGATGGGGCTGGCGCTGGTGCGGCTGGCCTACCGCATGGTCTACGAACATGCCCGGGCGCAGATCACCGGCAGCGATGTCGAGATCCGCCGCGCCATCGTGATGGGTGCCGGCGAGGCGGCGCGCCGCCTGCTGGCCGGCATCCACCAGCAAGGCTGGATCGTGCTGGGCCTGCTCGACGACGACCCGGCCAAGCAGGGCGCGCGCATCGCCGGACTGCCGGTGCTGGGGCCGCTGGCGGCCATCGCCGACAAAGCGGTGCGCGGTGCCGCCAGCCATGTCATCGTGGCCATGCCCGCGGCCACCGCGGCGCAGCGCCGCCGTGCGCTGAACCTGGCCGCGCCCTCGGGTCTGCCGGTGCTCACCGTGCCGTCGGCCGCTGAACTGCAAGACAGCCAGAGCGCGATCGACCGCGTGCGCGACATCGAGCCCGACGACCTGTTGGGCCGCGAGCCGGTGCACCTGGACGAAGCCGGCATCGGCGCCGTGCTGGCCGGCAAGGTGGTGTTGATCACCGGTGCCGGGGGCAGCATCGGCAGCGAGCTGTGCCGCCAGGTGGCGCGTTTCAAACCCAGCCGGCTGGTGCTGTACGAGCTGAGCGAGTTCAACCTTTACACCATCGAGCAAGACCTGGGCGAACGCTTTCCCGGCCTGCCGCTGGTGCGCGTGATCGGCGACGTGAAGGACCTGGCCCACTTGCGCCACACCTTTGCGCAGTGGCAACCGAAAGTGGTCTTCCACGCCGCCGCCTTCAAGCATGTGCCGCTGATGGAAGAAGCCCACAACGCGCTGGCCGCGCTGCGCAACAACACGCTGGGCACCTGCCACGCCGCGCTGGCCGCCGCCGAGGTGGGCGCCGAGCGCTTCGTGCTGATCAGCACCGACAAGGCGGTGAACCCGACCAACGTGATGGGCGCCACCAAGCGCGCGGCCGAGATGGTGGTCTCGGCGCTGGCCGCCGAGCATGCCGGCACCCGTTTCATGGCGGTGCGCTTCGGCAACGTGCTGGGCAGCAGCGGCAGCGTGATCCCCAAGTTCAAAGAGCAAATCGCCCGCGGCGGACCGGTCACCGTCACCCATCCCGACATCATTCGCTACTTCATGACCATCCCCGAAGCGGCGCGGCTGGTGCTGCAGGCCGCGGCCATCGGCGAGACCGGCCAGGTGCTGGTGCTGGACATGGGCGAGCCGGTGCGCATCGTTGACTTGGCGCGCGATCTGATCCGGCTGTCGGGCCACTCGGTCGACGAGATTGCTATCGTCTTCTCGGGCTTGCGGCCGGGCGAAAAGCTATTCGAGGAGTTGCTGGCCGCTGGCGACACCACGCTGCCCACCCTCGTCAGCCGGCTGCGTGTGGCGCAGCTGCTGGACGATGGCGGGCGGGGCAGGGTGCTGACGAGCTTGATGGCGTTTGGCGAGGCGGCCCATGCCGATGACGCGACCGTGCGCGCCTGGCTGCAACAAACGGTGCCGGAGTACGGGCCCGGTTGATCGCCCGCCAGCCAGATCCGCCGCGGCGGGGTGGCTGCAAACTAGACACCCGTGCCAGGAAGCGAGAAGCGGCCCCAGCGAGGACAGTTTTTTGCCGGATTTGCAGGCCCATAGTTCAACTATGGAACAAAGAGCCGTTGTTCTCGGAAAGCGGCAAAGCCGAAAATGGACCGCTGAGGCCGTTTCGCAGCCGACGATCCCCAAGTCCGACAAGCGCCTCGTAGTTCGTTTCACCAAAAACACGACATGAAATCGCGTCTTTTTCCGCCGTGCGTCCTTGCATCCCCTTGCCGCACTGGCAGTGCGACTGCGGGTCTACGCCTAGCCTGGCAAAAAAATCCATCGATTTCATGTCGTAATGCCTTTGGTGAAACGAACTACTAGCGCCACCCGCTCGACCTGAAAAGTCAGTGCTCACCATCCAGATACCTTCAATACCTTACTCAACACCCAGGCGGTGTACGGCCGTGCCCCGGCGCTTTGGCACTCTTCAGCAAGGAGTGCTAATATTTCCTGAACCAAGTCCACCCGGGCCAATCAGACCCCACCATGAACCTGTCGTCATCCACCACCGCACTGTCCGTCCGCGACCCTTGGGCCTTGGTGCCCTCGCTGGGCAACCTGGATGCCTACATCTCGGCCGTGAACCGGCTGCCGATGCAGACGCAGGAAGAGGAAAGCCGCTTTG
>JAYVDE010000200.1:0-16208 GCA_043749575.1 Burkholderiaceae bacterium
CGCACCCACCGGCGCACTCATTGGCCAGGGTCTGGGTGAGTCGGTCGGTCTGGTGACCGATGGGCGCTTTTCGGGCGGCACCTGGGGCATGGTGGTGGGCCACGTCGCGCCCGAGGCCTACGAGGGCGGCGTGATCGCCCTGGTACTCGAAGGCGACAGCATCACCATCACATCGCCGGCCACGATCTGCTTGGCCATGATCGCGGCCAGCGCCGTTTGCTCGTCTTCGAACACCCGCGCCGGGCCGGTCATCACCGGGTTCGTCAGGCCGGTGATCTTGGCCACGCAGCCCTCGGGCGACAGGTTGCCGCGCAGGATCGCCAGGTGGCCTTGCGCGTACATCGGGTTGTCGATGCTGCGGATCACCTGTTGGTCGGCGCGCGGCGCGTCGGGGATGTCGGCCAGCGTCTCGGCGATCGTCTTGCCGGTGATCGTCATGCAATCACCGTGTAACAGACCGGCGTTGAGCAGCAGCTTCATCACCTGCGGGATGCCACCGGCGTGGTGCAGGTCGATCGCCAGGTACTGGCCGCTGGGCTTCAGGTCACACAGCACCGGGGTGCGCAGGCGCACGCGCTCGAAGTCGTCGATGGTCCAGGGCACCTCGGCGGCGTGGGCGATGGCCAGAAAGTGCAACACCGCGTTGGTCGAGCCGCCGGTGGCCATGATCACCGCCACGGCGTTCTCGATCGACTCGCGGGTGACGATGTCGCGCGGCTTCAAGTCCATCCTGACCGCCTCGACCAGCACCTTGGCGGCCTGCTGGACCATGCCGACGATCTCGTCCTCGACGCTGGCCATGGTCGACGCATAAGGCAAGCTCAGGCCCAGCGCCTCGAACGCCGAACTCATGGTGTTGGCGGTGTACATGCCGCCGCAGGAGCCGCTGCCGGGAATGGCGCGGCGCTCGATCTCGACGAAATCTTCTTCGGTCATCTTGCCGGCCGAGAACTGGCCCACTGCCTCGAACACGCTGACGATGTTCAGGTCCTGGCCCTTGTACTTGCCCGGCAGGATGGTGCCGCCGTAGATGTAGATCGACGGCACGTTGGCGCGCAGCATGCCCATCATGCCGCCGGGCATGTTCTTGTCGCAACCGCCGATGACCATCACGCCGTCCATCCACTGGCCGCCGACGCAGGTTTCCACGCAATCGCTGATCACTTCGCGCGAGACCAGGCTGTACTTCATGCCCTCGGTGCCCATCGCCATGCCGTCCGAGATGGTTGGTGTGCCGAAGGTCTGCGGGTTGGCACCGGCTTCCTTCAGGCTGATGACGGCGGCGTCGGCCAGCCGCTGCAGGCCCGAATTGCAAGGCGTGATCGTCGAATGACCGTTGGCCACGCCGATCATCGGCTTGGCGAAGTCCTCGGCCTGGTAGCCCAGGGCGTAGTACATCGACCGGTTCGGCGCGCGGGCGACGCCTTCGGTGATGTTCTTGGAGCGGCGGTTGATGGCCATGGTCGGTCTCCTGAGACGGTTTTTACGGCGAAGGAGGCGAGGATAAAGTGCGCGCTGTAGCCCAGTCCAATATATTTGTAGGCCTTGAATGATCTGCGGGGCATATCAATGATCGAGTTGCGGGTGTGGCGCCAATTTGTCGCGCTGGCCGACGAGCTGCACTTCGGCCGCGCCGCCACACGATTGCACATGACCCAGCCGCCGCTGACCCAGGCGATCCAGGGCCTGGAGCGCGCGATCGGCGTGCCGCTGTTCAACCGCACCCGCCGCAGCGTGGCACTGACACCCGCCGGCGCGGCGCTGCTGCCGCAGGCCCGGCGCCTGCTGGCGGCCGCTGAAGAGCTGCCGCGGGTGGCGCAGGCCGCCGCCGCCGGGCTGGCCGGCCAACTGCGGCTGGCCTTCGTCAGCAACATCGCCTATGGGCCCTTGCCCGACTGGCTGCGCAGCTTTCGCGCCGCCCACCCCGACGTGGCGTTGCAGCTGCGCGAGGCCACGCTGGACGTGCAACTGGCGGCCTTCGACGCCGATGAGATCGACGCCGGCTTCGTGCTGCACGCGCCCGGCGCGCCGCCGCCGGGCTTTGCCGCCAGCACCGTGCTGGCCGAACCGCTGGTGATGGCGCTGCCCGAGTTGCACCCGGCGGTGCTGGCCACGGCCACTGGTGCGCTGCCCTGGGGCGCGGTGGCGGCCGAGCCGCTGGTGATCTTTCCGCGCAGCATCGCGCCGTCGTTGTTTGACGCCGTGCTGGCGGCCTACCGCGCCCACGGCGCCACGCCGCACATCGGCCAGGAGGCGATCCAGATGCAGACCATCGTCAACCTGGTATCGGCCGGCATGGGCCTAGCTTGGGTGCCTGAATCGGTGACGCGGCTGCAGCGCCCCGGCGTGGCTTACCGCTCAGTGGTCGGCGCCGGCCTGCGCTGCGAGACCAGCTTGATCTGGCGCGCCGATGCGCCGCCGGTGGTGGCGCGTTTTGTCGACCATGTGATCGACCAAGTGGCCGCGCGCGTTACCGCGCGAGTTACCGGATGAACCGCGGTGTGAATCGCCGCATGGCGCCGCATGGCGCCGCATGGCGCCGCACCGCACCGCACCGCACCGCGCCGCGCCGGCTGGGCCAGCCGACGCCACTGCAGCCGTCGAAGGCGCTGCACGCAGCAGCGACAATCCGGCGCCCGCTGAACCCGCCGGCGTGATGACGATTTGGAGACTTACTGATGCTCGTGCATCCCCAGTTCAACCCGGTGGCGCTGGCCGTCGGACCGGTGCAGATCCACTGGTACGGCCTGACCTACCTGGTGGCCTTCGGCCTGTTCATGCTGCTGGCCAGCGCCCGTGCGCGCCAGCCCCAGTACGCCCGCGCTGGCTGGACCCGCCGCGACGTCGAAGACCTGCTGTTCTGGGGCGTGGTCGGCGTGGTGCTGGGTGGGCGCATCGGCTATGCGCTGTTCTACAAGCCCGGCCACTACCTGAGCAACCCGCTGGAGATCCTGGCGGTGTGGAAGGGCGGCATGTCCTTCCACGGCGGCATGCTGGGCGTCATCCTGGCGATGGTGGCCTATGCCCGCAGCCGCGGCCGCCGCTGGCTCGACGTGACCGACCTGATCGCCCCCTGCGTGCCCACCGGCCTGGCCTCAGGGCGCATCGGCAACTTCATCAACGGCGAGCTGTGGGGCCGGGCGGCCGACCCGTCGCTGCCTTGGGCGATGGTCTTCCCGCAGTCGGGCAGCGACCTGCCGCGCCACCCGTCGCAGCTCTACCAGTTCGCCCTTGAAGGGCTGCTGCTGTTTGGGCTGCTGTGGCTGTATGCGCGGCGCCCGCGTGCCACCGGCCAGGTGTCGGGGGCTTTCCTGGTGGGCTACGGCCTGTTCCGGTTCATCGCCGAATACTTCCGCGAACCCGACGCTTTTCTCGGCCCGCTGGCGCTGGGTCTCAGCATGGGTCAGTGGCTGTGTGTGCCGATGATCGTGGCCGGCGCAGCGCTGTGGGCCTGGGCCGGCCGCCAGGCGAGCGCGGCAGCTCGGTAGCATGCAGGCCATGCGACAAATCTTCCTCGACACCGAAACCACCGGCCTCAACCCCGAGAGCGGCGACCGCATCGTCGAAATCGGCTGCATCGAGATGGTCAACCGCCGGCTTACCGGCGAGACCCGCCACGTCTACCTGAACCCCGAGCGCAAGGGCAGCGAAGAGGCCACCCGCATCCACGGCCTGACCGACGATTTTCTCGCCGACAAGCCCAAGTTCGCCGAGGTGGCCGACGACTTGCTGGGCTTCCTGGCCGGCGCCGAAGTCATCATCCACAACGCCGCCTTCGACGTCGGATTTCTCAACGCCGAACTGAAACGGCTGCAGCGCCAGCCCTTTCACACCGTCGCCGCGCAAACCACCGACACGCTGCTGATGGCGCGCGAGATGTTCCCGGGCAAGGCCAATTCGCTGGATGCGCTGTGCCGCCGGCTGGAGGTGGACAACACCCACCGCACGCTGCACGGCGCGCTGCTCGATGCCGGCCTGCTGGCCGAGGTCTACATCCGGCTGACCCGCGGCCAGGACTCGTTGGTGATCCACCACGACGACACCGCCGCCGGCACGTCGCAGGCGCTGCAGGCCGCTGACCTGTCGCTCTACACCCTGCTGGTGTTGCCGGCCAGTGACGACGAACAGGCTGCCCACGACGTGGTGCTGGCCGAGCTGGACAAGGCCAGTGGTGGCAAGACGCTGTGGCGGGCGACGACGGGATCCAATTGACGAATTACCTGACACTACTGCCATGAGCGCCACCAACCTCGCCGGCCAAGTCACCCCGGCCGCCACCGAGCTTGGGCTGCATGACCTGGCCAAGGCGATCAACGACCTCGATGCACTAGTCGAACTGGTAGGCCGAAGCTTGTCGGGCACCAAGCCCTGGAAGCGCGAGCTGACCGCGAAGCTGACCCAGATGGATCGTCTGCTGCAGATCCCTCGCTTGACGATCGCGATGGAGCGGCCGGACACCGAGATCGCCGAAGCTGCCCGCGCGTTGCGCGGCGCCTGCCACCGGCCCCCCGCCGCCGTCACTGGCAGCCTAGCTGACCTCACGACCCAAACCGCCGTGCGCCTTGCGTTCGACCTGAGCCATAAGGTCTGGTCCGCCCTGGAAAGGACGTGCCCATGACGTCCTGGTGGTTCGGCCAATCGGTTTCGCGGCGCCAGGGGGCCGCAGCATTGCTTGCCTGCGGGTTGCTTGCCGGAAGTTGGCCATCGATGGCTGCGGACGACACCGCAGGCGGCGAGAAGCCGGCTTTCGAGCGCGCGCTGCCGGCGCGCATGTTCGCCTGCACCGAGAACGCCCAGTGCATGGTGGTGCAGGGATGGTGCGCAAGCTTTGCGATCAACAAGACTGAGCTCGCGGCCTATGACCGCATCCCGGCCGACCCGCAGGGTAAGGCCGCGCGCGGCTGCCCGCCGGGCTGGTTGCCGCCGCTGCCTGAGGCGGTCTGCGTGGCCAAGCGCTGTGCGGTGGTCAGTGGTCGGCCAGTGGCCGTGCCGGCCAGTCCAGGCGGCACGCCATAACCGAGCTTGTGACCATACCTCTCACCCTGAAAGAACTCAGCAGCAGGGCAGATCCGCTCTGCAGCGACTTCTTCCGCCAGAGCAAAATCCGCACGCAGCTGGTTGAATCTAAGCCCTTCGCCCCGGTTCGAATAACCCCGATTCGGGCGTAGCACAAACCCTATCCCTACCTTGGCAGTGGCCTTCACCAGCTTTGAGGACTGCCCGGGCGGGGTCGCCGCCGCACACTCCGTTAGGCTGTAAGCATTGGCCACGCCGCATCACTTTTTTGCGGCAGATGTCACCGAATGAGTGAGCTGGGATTGAGTGCGACGACGGGTTTTCGGCGCCGCCGTGCGCTCCCCGCCTCACTCGTGACGGGGCACCACGGGCTCTGTCTACAACATCGGCGCTGAGGCCTACGAAGGCCTCAGCTCACGAATCTGTTTGAGGAATCGCCATGAAGCCAGCCCATCGCCATCACCAACCAGCCCAGTCACGTCGCGCACAGCACGGCCGCATGAGTGCCCAGCCCAGTGCCCTCTTGCTGGCGTTGTTGCGCCGCTCTCGCTGGCTGTGGCTGGGCTGGTTTGAGGCGCGCTGGCAGGCGCTGCAGAACTGGCGAGTCGCACGGCGCACGCCGCGCACGGATCGGTCGGTGCTCGAAAGCCTGGAGCCCAAGCTGCTGCTCTCGGCCGACCTGATGCCGGCTGATCACGCCGTCATGCCCGTGATCGAGCGGCAGGTGGATATGCCCACGCCACGCAGCGCGGCCGACACCGTGGCGAGCGTGCATCCGCTGGCGCTGCGGGCGACGATTCTGGCAACGCCCGCCGCCACTGCCGCGCCGAGCGTGACCATCACCGGGCCCGGCAGCGGTCAGCTCGTCGCGCAGGGCGCTGGCTTCTTGCTGCAGCTCAGCGGCACCACGTCGGCAAGCGGCGTATCCATCGTGAACCCCGCTGGCGGCCAGTTGGCCCTGACCGGCATCACCACCAGCAGCGCGGTGGGTGCGCTGAGTCTGGCCAATGCTGACCTGAGCGGTGCCGCCAGCTTTGCCGGCAGCGTGGCCAGCCTGAACGTCGGCAAGGTCAGTGGCGTGGCGCTGAACATACCGGGCACTGCCGACTTCAGCCTCAAGGCCGGTGCCGTGACGGATTCGCTGCTGATCGCGCGCGGCAGCAACGTGAGCGTCAACGTCGCCAGCTGGACGAGCAGCGCCGCCGGCGCCAGCCGCATCGAGGCTGCCGGGCTCAAGAGCCTGGTGGTCGCGGGCGAGTTCAGCGCCAACGTGCTGCTGTCGGGCGTGGCCAGCGGCTTCACGCTGACCAGCGTGCAGATCAGCGGCGCGATCAGCGGCGGGCTCTGGAGCGTGCACGGTCGCGCTGGCGCCTTGAGCGCTGGCAGCACGGCGGCTGCGCTGCGCATGAACATCAGCGGCACCGTGGTCGCCTTCACCACCACGGGCGACGCCTCTGGCGAGCTAGCCATGAGCGCCCTGCAGCTGCTGCAGGTGGGCGGCTCCATGCGCGGCATGCGCCTGCTGATCGGCGCCGATTTGGGCGATGACGCGGCGCTCGGCGGTAGCGCCGCCAATGCCGACAGCTTCAAGCCGGGCACCTTGGCCCGGATGCGGGTGACGGGGGATGTGGTCGACAGCAAGATCTACATCAGTATTGACCCGGTCAATGGCGTCTACGGCGACGGCAACGATGTGCAGCTCGGCACGCCCGTGCAGCGCCTGCAAGAGCTGGTGGTCGGCGGCAAGCTGCTGGGCAGCACCAACATCGTCGCGCCGCTGTTCCCGACCAGCGTGCGGGTGGGCGGCCAGACTCTCGATCCAGCCACGCTCGCGGCACTCTCCACCACGCCGCCCGACCGGATCGCCCCGGTCATCGCCAGCTTCGCGCTGGCACCGGCGAGCGACACCGGCGTGGCCGGTGACAACCACACCACGGCCACGCCGGTCAGCCTGATCGGCACGACCGAGGCCAGCGCACGCCTGAGACTGAGCCGCACCGGCAGTGCCGCCGTCCTCGCTACCGCCGTGGCCGCCGCCGACGGCAGCTTCAGCTTCACTGGCATCGCCCTCAATCTGGGCGACAACGCCTTCGCGCTCAACGCCGCCGATGCCGCGGGCAACAGCTCTCAGGTCAGCCTGACCGTGTCGCGAGACGCCATCCCCGACACCACCCCGCCCGCGCTCAGCGCCGCGTTGGTGAACGACACCGGCGCCAACGCCAGCGACGGCCTGACGAGCGACCCACGCGTCGCCGGCACCACCAGCGACAACCTCGCCGTCACCCAGCTCCTGGCCGCGCTGGACCCGAACGCGACGACCGCGCTGACCGATCTCTCCACACTCCTCCAAGCCGGCGGTGCATTTGCGCTCAGCCGCAGCCAGCTCGACAGCCTCGCCGGTGGCACGCTCGCCCAAGGCGCGCACAGCCTGCGCCTGGTGGCCAAGGACGCGGCCGGCAATGCCACCACGCTCAACCTCGCCTTCACGCTCGACAGCCAGGCGCCCACGCTCACCGGCTTCGGCCTGGCCACCGCCAGCGACACCGGCGCGCTCGGCGACAACCGAACCAGCGCGTCGGTCGTGACCCTGGTCGGCCAGACCGAGACCGGCACTGCACTCACCCTGCGCGCCAAGGGCTCGAGCACCGTGCTCGGCAGCGCCGTGGCTGCAGCGGATGGCGGCTTCAGCCTGGTCGGCATCGCCCTGGCCCTGGGCAGCAACGACTTCGACCTGAGCTGGACGGACGCCGCTGGCAACGCCGGCACGGCCGCCCTGTCCGTCGTGCGCGAAGCCGTCATCTCGACCGACACCACGCCACCCACCGTCACCGCCAAACTGCAAAACGACACCGGCAGCTCGGCCAGCGATGCCGTCACGAACGACCCGACCCTCGCCGGCAAGGCCAGCGACGACGTCAGCGTGACCCAGCTCTGGATTGCCCTCGACCCCATCGGCACCGCGCCGACCCTGACCGATGCCAGCGCCCAGCTGCAGGCCGACGGCAGCTTCACGCTCAGCCGCGCCCTGCTCAACGGCCTGGCGGGCGGGTTGCTGGCTGATGGCACCCACACCGTGCGCATCGTCGCCAAGGACGCGGCCGGCAATGCCAGCACGCCACTCGATCTCGCCTTCCGGCTCGACACCACGGCACCTGTCGGCGCGAGCTTCGGCATCACCGGGGCCGATGCCCTGAACGGCAATGACGCTCAGACGGGTGCAGCCATCGTCACCCTGAGCGGCGCCGCCGAAGCGGGGAGCACCATCAGCCTGCTCGCGCAGGGCCTGAGCGCCAATGCCAGCGCGGCGGGCAGCTTCAGCCTGCCCGGCGTCGCCCTCGCCCTGGGCGACAACGGCATCAGCCTGCGTGTGAGCGACGCCGCCGGCAACAGCCAGGTCGTCACGCGCACTCTGAGCCGCGTCGCGGTCACGCAGAGCGACGCCGTGCTCGATTGGGTCAACACCGCGCTCAAGGCGATTCAGTCCGACGTCACCGACCCGCCCGTGGCCACCCGCGTCCTCGCGGTGCAGAGCATCGCCGTCTACGACGCCCTGGCCGCCATCGGCGGCACACCGGCCTTCCTGGTGCAGCGCACGGTCACCGGCGCGGTGGATGCCCAGGCGGCGGCAGCCCAAGCCGCCTACCGCGTGCTCTATTCCCTGTACCCCGCGCAGCGCGCCAAGTTTGATGCCGCGCTGGCTGCCAGCCTGGCCGGTGTGCCCGATGGCGCCGCCAAGTCAGCCGGCATCGCCCTGGGCGACAGCATCGCCCGCGCCGTCATCGACATCCGCGCCACCGACGGCTACCTCAACTTCGCCGCCGACGACGGCAGCACCGCCATCGGCAAGTGGCGCGCCAGCGGCCCGCTCTACCTCACCGCGCAAGACGTGCAATGGGGCCAGGTGCTGCCCTTCGCGCTCACCAGCCCCGACGAGTTCCGCGCCGCCCCGCCGCCCACGCTCGACTCCGCGCAGTACGCCACCGAGCTCAACCAGGTCAAGAGCATTGGCAGTGCCGCCGGCAGCACCCGCACCGCCGACCAAACCCAGCAGGCCCAGTTCTGGGCCGATGGCGGCGGCAGCTACACCCCGCCCGGCCATTGGGCCTACATCGCCACCCAGGTGGCCGCCGCCAAGGGCAACTCGCTCAGCGCCAATGCCCGCCTGATGGCCCAGCTCAACGTCGCTCTGGCCGACGCGGCCATCGCCTGTTGGGACACCAAGTACACCTACGACGCATGGCGCCCCGTCACCGCCATTCAGAACGCCGACCAGGACGGCAATGCCGCCACCGTGGTCGACGCCAATTGGACGCCCCTGCTCATCACGCCGCCCCACCCCAGCTACGTGTCCGGCCACTCGACCTTCAGCGCCGCCGCCTCCGGCATCCTGGCCGCCACCTTCGGCGACAACACCAGCTTCAGCACCACCTCCCAGACCCTGCTGGGCGTGACCCGCAACTTCACCAGCTTCAGCCAGGCCGCCGATGAGTCCGGCCTGAGCCGCATCTACGGCGGCATCCACACGATGTCCGACAACCTGGCCGGCAGGGTGATCGGCGCTCAAGTCGCACAGGCCGTGCTCGCCAAATTTGCCCTGACTCAGGACGTGCAGCCGCCCCGCGTCGTGCTGGGTAGCGTGCCGGCCGCCACTAACACCAACCCGACCATCGTCGGCCAGGTGCTGGACAACCTCTCCGGCATCGCCAGTGCAAAGATCAGCTTCGACGGCGCCGCCGCCCAGGCCCTCACGCTGGACGCCACCGGCCGCTTCAGCGTCACGACCAGCCTAGCGCTGGACGGCAGCGCCGATGGCACGCACGGCTTTGCCATCACCGCCGTCGACTTCGCCGGCAACGCCAGTACCGCCCTCAATGGCAGCTTCACGCTCGACACCAAGGCGCCCGCCTTGAGCCTGACCAGCCTGACCGATGGCGACACCCTCGGCGCATCCAGTCGCCTCACTGGCACGGCTGCCGGCAGCGGCACGGCCATCACCCAGCTGAGCTACCACTTCGAAACCGGGGCCACAGCCAACCTGAGTTTCGACGCCGGCACGGGCAGCTTCGACACCGCCCTGGCTTTCGGCAGCCTCGGCGTGGGCAACCACACCCTCACCCTCCTGGCGCGTGACGCGGCCGGCAACACCAGCCAGATCAGTCGTTCCCTCAAGGTCGACGCCCTCGCCGCATTCACCGTCATCTCGCTTTCGCCGGCCGACGGCAGCGCCGACATCGGCGTCACCCAGCGCCCCATCGTCTACTTCTCGCGGGCCGTCAACACCGCGACCCTGAACA
Source organism: Burkholderiaceae bacterium (assembly GCA_043749575.1). Taxonomy (GTDB): domain Bacteria; phylum Pseudomonadota; class Gammaproteobacteria; order Burkholderiales; family Burkholderiaceae_C; genus Pseudaquabacterium. The sequence continues at coordinate 10,311 of JAYVDE010000200.1, forward strand.
GCAACAGCTTCTACGCCACCGCACCCGACGGCAGCAAGCTCGACGCGACCATCGTGCCCTCCGCCGATGGCACCTTCGCCTGGCTGTTCGTCACCAATGCCATGCCGGGTGGCTCGCGCATCACCCTGAACGTCGACGGCTCGCAGATCCGCGCCGCTGCGGATGGCGCCTTCCTGGACGCCGATGGCAACGGCTCGCCCGGCGGCCTGCGCAGCGTTGCCTTCACGACCGTCAGCACGTCCCCCGTGGCAGGCACCCGCCTGGTCGGCAAGGTCGTCGACCCCGGGCCCGACTTGCAGCCCATGACCTTCGACGACATCCGGCGTGGCCCGGACGGCATCATCCACACGGCCGACGACGTCTTCCTGCTGCCCGTGGCGCACGCCAAGGTCTTCGTCCTGGGCCACGAGGACCAGTTCGTCTACACCGACGACCAAGGCAACTTCACGCTCGAGAACCTGCCCGCCGACGCCGTCAAGGTGTCGGTCGACGGACGCACGGCCACCAATGCCCCGAGCGGCGTCTTCTTCCCCGAGATGGTGATGGCCGTCGAGCTCCGGCCCGGCGTCACCAACACCCTGGCCGGCAGCATGGGCAGCGTCGAGCAACGCGCGGCCAATGCCAGCCGCGTCGAGGTTTATCTGCCGCGCGTGCCTACCAGTTCGCTGCAAAGCGTCAGCAACACCCAATCCACGACCATCAGCGTCACCGACCCCGCAGCCGCACCCCAATTGAATGACCAGCAGCGCCAGGAGCTCACCCTCAAGGTCGCCCCGGGCAGTGCGCTGGGCGCCGACGGCAAAGCGCTGAGCAATGTCAAGATCGGTATCGCCACGGTGCCGGCCTCACTGGTCAAAGACATGCTGCCAGACGGCGTGCTCCAGCATACCTTTGACATCACCATCCAAGCCCCTGGCGTGGCGACCTTCGCCGACCCGGTGCAAATTACCTTCCCCAATGTCTTCAATGCCGCGCCCGGCACCAAGCTCAACATCCTGAGCTTCGACCACACCACCGGCAAGCTCGTCATCAACGGCACAGGCACCGTCTCGGCCGATGGCCTGAGCGTTGTCTCCGATCCCGACTCTGGCATTCGCGCGCCCGGCTGGCACGGCCTCACGCCCCCCGGCGCGCCCAGCGACCCCCCCTGCAACCCCACCGCCGTGCACGATATCGACGTGCCACCGGTGCTGCAGACCTCGGGCATCCAGGACTACTTCTTTAAGGGCGATACCGGCAAGATCAACCTGTCCTTCGCCAACAACGCCAGCCCGCAAAAGCCGGGTGAGGATCCCTGCAGCCCCGAGAATGTTCGCGCCACGCCTTTGCTGGTCGAGGTCACGCTCGAAAACACCTCGGCCTCGCTTTTCCTGGACGGCATGCAGTCGCAGACCTTCAGTCTCGAACCGCAGCAGGTCGGCAATATCAACTCAACCGTCAAGGTCTTGCTCGACAAGGTCCAAAACTACAGCGCCGACAAGCTCTACGGCCTCAAGATCCATATGCACACGCACTGGGTCGACAAGAACGGGGTGGATCACAACCTCGACGGCCAGATGCCGGCCACCGACATCTACGCCTACCGCTTCCTCGATATTGCCGACAACCGGCATGACGACGGCAAGATGGACTTCCCGCGCACGGTCGCGCCCGGCAGCTTTATCCAGAAGGACGACCTGCCCTACGACGGCGATGCCGCCGCCAAACCCAGCAACTTCAGCCTGGGCAGCGGTACCGACTTCAGCTACGCCAGTGACAAGGTCAACTTCGACCCGAGCGCGGTGGGCAATCGCAGCGACACGCTCAAGATCACCGCGCCCGACGCCAAGGACGTCGGCACCATCAATCTCGCTGGCGTTGGCGTCGACCTGCAAAACGTCTTCTTCTCGACCAGCGAGTTCAGCAGCCGCGTCGCCGCCATCATCGACAACGCCACGGTGCTCGCCGGCACCCAGCGTCTCATCAGCATGTTCCCGGACAGCGACGCCGACGGCAAGCGCAGCACCGGCGTCGACAAAGCCGGCTTTGACACCGTCGTGGCGCAACTGGCATCTGATATCAGGGTGCAGTTCTACACGACCATGCTGGGCGTCGACGGCACGGCGCTCAGCTCGCTCAACATCGTTGACGGCACGCCCGGAACAGGCGACAAGGTCAACTTGCGCAACGTCAATATCGGCGGCTCAACCTACACCGGCAGCGCAGCGGCCGTGTGGGCCGACTTCGGCATCGACTACTTCCAAAGCAAGATCGTGCCCAACGAAGCCACGATGTCGAAACCCCAGACCCAGTACCTCTTCGAAGGGCTGTTCAACCGCTCGCTGGCCGACAACTCGGGCAGCGCCTTCGTGCCAGGTGGCTCCGGCATGATCGTCAACGTCGACAACATGGTCACCGCGGTGTCTGGCGCTGCGCCCGCAGGTGCAGCGGCCTTCCGCTCGACCCTGGTCAACCAGTTCGCCTCGACCATCGCGCACGAGTTCGGCCACCTGCTGGGGGCCATCCATCAGCGCACCAATTCCGCGCCCTATTCGTCCAACTACCTGATGGGATTGGGCACCCTGCTCACCACCATCCCGGCCGTTGGGCCTGACTTCATCGCCGTCTTCAAGGCCGGCCTGGGCATCTCCATCACCCAGGCCGAGTTCCAAGCCGCCTACGCCTACTACAAGTTGCAGGCCAATAACGACTACACCGTCGCCGGCCAGGCCTACGCCTTCAACAACGCGGGCGACCCGACTCCCGGCCCCGGCCACCCCGGCCACGAGGCCGACCTGGCGACCAACGCGCCCTACCTCGCGGTGGTCGACGGCCCAGCCGACGATCACTTGCCGCCCAATGTCGTCAGCGCGCTGGACTACGGCACGGTCAAGGTCGACGGCGCCGGGGGCGAGTTGGTCGCCAAGACGGTCTATGTCTTCAACACCGGCGACAAGCCCCTGCACATTGCCTCGATGGCCATTCAGGGCGACGTCGGCTACGCGGTCTCGGGCTTTAGTGGGCCGCTCGATTTGCCGGCATTCGACGAAAACAACCCTGCCGCCTCGCGCGTGGCCATCACGATCAGCTTCGACCCAGCCAAGCTCGGCAAGGCTGCGGCCGCGCTGCACATCGTCAGCAACAGCAGCGGCGGCACGACCCAGGACATCCCGCTCACCGGGCAGGGCGTCTCGCCCTTCGGCCACCTGGCCATCAACATCCCCAACGACAACCTCGGCGGCGTGGCGGTTGGGCACACCGGTGCCGTCAGTCCGATCGGCACCTTCAGCAACGACGGCATGCAGCCGCTCACCATCAGCTCCGCTATGTCGCTTGCGGGCGACTTCATCCTCTCCGGTGCGCTCGCGAACGTCACCCCCGCGTCGCCTCTCGTACTGGCGCCGGGGCAGTCCGTCCAGGTGGCCATCAGCTTCGACCCGTCCAAGACCGGCTTGCTGCACAGCCACCTCGCGTTGACCACCAACGACCCCAGCCAGCTCAATGCCCGCATCGGCCTGGTGGGCACTGGCCTGGCCGCCACGGGCAGCGCACTCAGCTATGGCAACGACTATGTCGCGCTGGAGTACCTGGGCAACACCACAACGCCAGCCCTGCGCATGCAAAGCGACGGGCTGGGCAAGTGGAGCTTCTTCCTGACTTCGGACAGCCGAGTCCACTTCTCGGTCTTCGACCCGGTCAGCGGTTTGATCCAAGATGGCTATGACACCACGGCCACCAGCGGCAAGCGCACCATGCTCATGGGCGGTTACTTCCTGGCCAGCACCGCCAACGACAGCGACGACGACGGCCTGCCCGACGACATCGAATTCGCCATTGGCACCAACAAGAACTCTGGCGATACCGACAAGGACGGCCTGTCCGACTTCACTGAGATCCAGCAAGGTCTCGATCCCCTGGGCGGCCTGAATCTGCCGGTTGGCGTGATCGCCTCGACACCGCTGAACGGCTCGGCGGAGGCGGTGGACGTGATTGGCTCGGTCAATGACCCGAACGGTCAGACCGCGTTTGTCGCCACCGGCACGGCAGGTCTTGCGGTGGTCGATGCCACCCAGTTCACCCGACCAGCCGTGCTCGCTCAGCTCGCCCTGCCTGGGAACAACACCGATGTGAGCGTCGACGCCCTGCGCGGCTTGGCCGCCGTGGCCGGCAATGACGCGGGTCTGAACCTGGTCGATATCTCGACCCTCAGCGCGCCGCGCCTGATCACGACGGTCGCGTTCGCGAGCCCCGTCACCAATGTCGTGCTGCGCGACGGATTTGCTTACGCGGCCGTGGGCAGCAATCTGGCCGTGGTCGACATCAACACCGGCGACATCCGCAACACCCTCGACCTTGCCAGCCTGGGCGGCGTCGGCCTGACCGACATCAGTCTGGACGGCAGCACTCTGTTCACCATCGACACCAACCGCGTCCTGCGCGCGATCAGCATTTCCGGCAGCCAGCTCAGCGCCCTGGGCTCCCTGACCCTGGCTGCGGCTGGTGGCAAGATCTTTGCCGGCGGCGGCGTGGCCTATGTGGGCCGCTTCGACGGCTTCAATGGCGGCTTCTCGACCGTCAATGTCAGCAACCTTGCCAGCCTCAGCCTCATCAGCGGCCCCGATGCGGTCAACATTTCGGGCAATGCCATTGCAGTCAACGGCTCTGGCCTCGCGGTCGGTGTGGGCACGCCCGGCGGCGCGTTTGGCACCAAGACCCTCGACGTGCTGAACGTTTCTGACCCTGCCGACACCAGCAAGCTGCTCACCCGTGTGACGCTGCCCGCCGTGCCCAAGAGCTTGAGTCTTGCCAGCGGCCTGGCCTTCGTAGCCGACGGCACGGGCGGCCTGCAGATCGTCAACTACGTCGGTTTCGACACCCAAGGCGTGGCGCCCACAGTGAACATCACCGTCGACGCACTCGACGCCGATGCCAGCAAGCCCGGTATTCAGGTGCTCGAAGGTCGCATCGTGCACGTCGTGCCCACCGTGAGCGACGACGTCCAGGTGCGCAATGTCGAACTCCTGGTCAATGGCAATGTCGTCGCCAATGACCTGAGCTATCCGTGGGAGCTCTTCGCTCAGGCACCCACCATTGCCAGTGGCGGCAATCGCATGAACATTCAGGTTCGTGCGACCGACACCGGCGGCAATGTGACGGTGTCCGACCCCGTCGTTCTCGACGTCGTTCCCGACACTTTCCCGCCCCAAATCACCAACGTCAACCTCGACGAGGGTGCCCGTCGCTTCTTGGTCCGCTCGGTGGACATCAGCTTCGACGAGCCGCTCGACATCACCCGACTGTCCACGTCCGGCGTTCGCATCGTGCGTGCTGGCCCCGACGGCGTCTTCGGCACCGCCGACGACATCGCCGCGCCCCTGCATCTGGACACTCGCGCGGGCGGCCAGCAACTCAGCGTCGTGCTCGACGCCATCCTGCCCACGGGCGCCTACCGCCTCACCATCGACGCCGCCGTCATCAGCGACCGCGCCGGCAACGCACTGGCCGCGCCCATCGTGCGCAACTTCTCGATCCGCGTCGCCAGCGACATCCGCCCGCTCAGCGGCATCCCCGACATCTCTACGGCGCCAGCGGCCAACCCCGGCCAGCAGATCGGCATCGGCGTGCCCTTCGACCCGACCACGGCCAAGGCCAGCTTCAAGGTCATCGACAGCGCCGGCACCGTCAGCACTGCGACGGTCGCCGTCTTCCGCACCGACGCCTCGCGCGGCCTGGCCTACTTCAACGTACCGCTGAATGCCGTTACGGGCGACGCCATCGTGTACTCGCAAGTCGGCACCGTGCGCACCGATTTCGCCGATGGCACCTTCCCGCTGCAGATCCTGCCCACCATCGTGGACGTGCAAGTGGAGTCTGTCTCGGCGGACGGCACGAGTGCGCAGGTGCTGATCCTGGGCACCG
>JAYVDE010000201.1:0-16203 GCA_043749575.1 Burkholderiaceae bacterium
GCAGTTGAATCGGCGCTTCATGAAACTGCCGGGTCGCCGCTCCCAACAGACGCAACAGCTCGTCGCGCTTGTCCAACACCTTGGATCGACCCTGAAAAACCAGCGCTGACGCCTCGCGCAGCGGCATCGTGGCGCCAGATGCACAAAGCGTCTGCAGTGAGCTGAGGCTGCGCAGCGCGTCCGCCGTCGACATCTCGGCCAGTGCGGCCACGGGGCTGCGCAGAAGGTAGTCGATCAGCGCTTGCTTCTCGGTGCCGGCCGCTGGCGCCCAGTGTTCGATCAGGCTGGCCAGCAGTTGCTGATTCCACTGCTCGGCCCGACGCTGGAACCCCGCCCAAAGCGCCAGTGCTTCGAAATCAAGCAGTTCAAGTTGCGGGTTCCGATCAACCCAGCTGGCGAAGTCTTTGGGCCTGGCCAACAGCAAGCGCACCCAGCCGGTAGCGCACCACTCATCGAGCAAAAGCTCCAGCCGGCGCAGCGATTCGACATCGACATGGTCGTAGAGCTCAGGTGCGGCATTCCGATCGAGTTTCAGCCGAGCGCCGTCCCCGGTCGCCGAACGATCAGCCTTGGCGAGCAGGCGCGTGGCCAGCCTGAGCAGGAACGGGTGCGGCGCCGATGCCCCCGAACCCGAACCCGAAGCCACCAGCGCCGCCGATTCAAGCAGGGTCATCGGCAACGGCACCCGTGGCATCTGTGGTGGCTACGGCATCGGCAGCAGCCACCACAGCCACGGCAAGCAGTTCTGTCGACCCCTTAATCAGGATCTGGTGCGCCAGGCGGCCAGACTCCCGTGCGCGCGCCGCATGTTCCGACCACAGCCTGGCCATCGGCTCGCGCTGCAGGGTCTTCTCCTGCACCTCGCTGATAAACAGGTCCGTGCCCTCGCGTGAGGCCAGCACCTTGGAGAAGGTGAACTCCTTGTCGAACTCGGGCTTCACCGCACCCGATTTCGACGTCGGCATGGCCACCACCAGCTGCAGGCCCAGCGTCTTCGAGAGGAACTGCAAGACGCTGCGCGAGCGCGATTCGTCCATCTTCGAAAACGCCTCGTCGGACAACATCAGCCGCAGTGCCGGTGCACCGCGCCGGTCACGGCCAAAGTGGCCCAGCGCATGGGCCAGCACCGCCGACCGGATGACGTAGAACGGCGTCTCCAGTTCACCGCCCGAGCCCGTGCCCCAGGTCGACAGCTTGGTCTGTCCCACCGGGCTGTGGCGAATGATGTCGTAACGCCGGTAGTTGCGGTAGTCGGCCATCTCTTTCAAGGCGCGTTCCGATGCACCCTGGTCGTTGGCCAGCAGCAAGCGCCGGATCTCACCGGCCGTCGCGCGGTGTTCGTCGCTCAGGCGGGCCGAGTCGAAGATCGAGCCCTGGTCTTTCTCGAAGGTGTCGACCAAGCCTTCCATCGCCTCGAAGAACTCAAACACCTTTTGCAGGCGTGGCACCCAGGCCCATTCGAGCTGGTAGTTGTCGGTGCCGAACTGGATGTCCTTCAGGTGCCGGTTGAGTTTTTGCAGGGTAGACGCCCCCTGGCGCACCTCGTCACGAACCTTGAAGCAGAAACTGGTGGTGAAGACGGCGTTGAAGCTGGTCTCCGCCTGCTGCAAGCGGGCGAGGTTTTCAGCCAGCCCGATTGAGCGCTGGCGGCGCATTTGCTCGTCCACCGTGTGGCACAGCAGCCGCAGCGGCGGCAGCAAGGCTTCGATGCGATCAAAGGTCTTGGGTGGGTCGAGGTAGACAAAACGCTCCTGGTCGTTGCGCACGCCCATCAAGTAGCTGTGCACGCTGGCGGCCACTTCGCGCAGCGTCGCCGGCAGACCGGAGACCATCACGCCGATGCGCTGGCGCAGCGCGTCCAGGCTCAGTTCGGCGCTGTCGGCCAGCGCCTTGGCTTCGGCGATCAACTGCGGCTCGGTCGCCAGCTCGGGCGCACCCTGCACAAAACGCGATGCCCACACCAGGGCGTTGCTGCGTTCGATCTGCAGCGCCGGCAGGCGGTCGTGCAAGCCCTTCTCGCGACCGCTCAAATCCTTGAGCGTCTTGTTGTTCTCGCCGACCTGCAGCATCTCGGCGTCGTAGCCATCGCGGGCGGCCTGGATGCGCAGCCCCAGCGCCAGGCGCTCGGCTTCCAGTGCGGTGATCGACGACAAGTCCAAGGCCGCCAGCGACCGGGCCGCGTGGGCGTACTGAAGCTGGCTGGACAACACCGCCTCCATCAGCGGGGCGAAAGCGCTGAACGATGCGCCCGAGAACATCCGCGAGACCGCGCCCAGCGATCGTTGCAGGCCGTCGAGGCCGGCGGTGTCCCGGTCGAGTCGCTGCACTTCTTGCTCGCACCAGGCCATGCGGCGCTGGCGTGTGGCCACGCCAAAGGCCAGATCCTGGTCGGGCGAGCGGCACGAGAACATGCCGTAACCCCGGCTGCCCAGGCCTTCCTCCATCAAGCCCTGCGCGGTGCGCGCCAGCTCGTCCTCGGTGTCGACTTTGCGCACCTTGCCGTACTGGGCCAGCAAAAAGGCCTTGGCCACCGGATGGCTGCAGACCAGCTCCAGCATCACCGACTTGGCCTCGAGCGTTCGGCCCTGGGTGTCGGCCATCGCCTTGCTGCCCTGCACCACCTTGGGCGACCGCTGCGCAAACCGGCGCTTCACCAGCCGGGTGCAGGCCGCCTCGAACCCGGCCTCGACGATCAAGGCAAAGCGGTCGCCGCCCATATAGCCTTCGATGGCGTTCTGCCAGGTGGTGCCCGGCCGGGGCTCGACCAGCTGCGACAGGATGTGCGGCCGGGCCTGCGGCAGCTCGCGCTCCAACAAGTCAAGCGCCACGCGCACGGCATCGGGCGCGGGCGCGCGGCCGGCTTGCAGGTAACGCAGCTCGGCATCACGCGCTGTGCGTTCATCGGCCAGCAAGGCCCGCTGCTGGCTGGCTTGGGCCAGGGCCGTGACCACGGCGCCCGACAGCGACTCGTCATGGCCGCGGATGCCGTACTCCAGGCGCACCAGGTCGGCGTCGAAGCTCTCCAGCTCAAAGGCCGGAAAGTCGGCGTCGAGCTGGGCTTGCTGGCGCAGCGCGGCCGCCATCACCGGCCAGGGCTGCAACACCGCCTGCGCGGTCGGCCGCAGCGCATCGACGGCCGCAGCCAGGGCCGGCGCGGCCGTGAGATCCAGCGCCAGCAACTGCGCCAGCTGCACCGCCAGCCGGGCCATGCCGTCGGCGGCCGTGACAGTGGCGGCCCAATGGCTGCGGAACTGCTGCTGCAGGCTGCGGACCTCGCTTTCCAGCGCGGCCTTGCGTTGCGCCACGTCGCTGGCCGCCAGCTGGGCCTTCACCGTGTCGAGCTGGTCGTTCAACTGAGCTTGTTGGCCGCGCAGGTGCTGCAGGCGTTGCTCCAGCAGCTGGTTGCGCTTGACCTGCAAGGCCATTTGCCGCCGAACCGATTCAAGCTCGCCCTCGGCATCATCGACCGCACGCAGACCATGCGCGATGGTCGTCACGACGAAGCGGCGCGATTCGTCGATGGCCCGCCCGGCGGCTGCGGCAACCGCTTCGAGCCGCTCGATGTTGAGTTGCAGGCGCTCGGCCTCGGCCTTCAGGCCGGCCATCGAGCGCATCAGTTCGCGCATCTTGTCGAGATCGCGGCTGAAGTCGTGGGCATCGAGAATCTCGTCGCGCACCAGGTCGTTGACGTTGCCCAGCTCCTTGTAGGCCATCGCCTTGACGATGGACCTGGCGGCCCGGAAGGCCTCGGCCTCCGACACCGCCGTCTTGCCCATCATGGCGCCGTACAAGTGGCTCAGGTAGCCGGTCTTGTCCTCGAAGCGCTGCACCACCTCGGGCCCCACCCGCATCTGGTGCTGCAGGTGCAAGTACAGGTCTTTCAGCGGCACCGGCACGGGCTGCAAGCCGGCGGCGGTGGTGTGCAGCAGTTGGGCCAGGCGCAGCGGCCGCCGCACGATGAAAAACAAGCTCCTCGACAGCGTGGCCTTGGCCGCATCCTCGTGGGCCTCGACGCCCACCAGTGCGGTGAACGGCGGCTCTTTTTCACCGGCCGACTCGGATCGCTCAAAGACCAGCGCCACGTAGCTGGTCGAGCGCTTGCGCAGGAACACGCCATCGGCCTGCTGGCCCAGCGCGTAAGCCGCCAGCGTGCGCGGCTCTTTGCCGCCGCGCCGGCTTTGGGTGGATTCATCCTGGCCGATGTTGAACTGCACCAGATGCTGGTGGGCGGCGGTCAACAGCGTCTGGATCGAATCCAGCAGTGTCGACTTGCCCGAGCCCGATTCGCCGGTCAGCAGCACGGTGTCGGCGAAAGCCCATTCCCGGCTCTCCAGCGAACCCCATTGCCAGGTGATCAGTTGGGCGATCCTCACAGCAGGCTCCCCTGGGTCGGTGCCGCTGCGGCGGCGTGCTCGCCCGGGGTCATCGTTGGATCGGGTGGTGGCCGATCGGCCGGCGCTGCCACGGCGTTGCCCGACAGCTGCGCGCTGCTGCGCGGCGATCGTGCCGATCTCTCGGCACCGGTCTGCGCGGTGATCGTCAAGGCATCGTCCAGCGCCTCGTCGCTGACATAGCTCATCACCGGGCGCAGCACGCTCAGCAGCATCTCCATGCTGCCGGCACCCTCACCGTCGTTGAAACGCACGATGCGGTGCTTGCGCAGGTCGCGCAACAAGCCCAGCCGATCGGCGTTCGACGCAGGCAGCGAGTGCGCCAGCAAGGACACGACCGCCTGCGACAGCTCTTCCAGGCTGATCACCAGCACCTCGTTGACCAGTTCGCGTTTGCCGGTGAGGGCCTCGGTATAGAGAAAGCGCAAGGCGATGGCGGTGGCCACGAAGTCGCGTGACAGCCGGGCTTTCAGCCGCTTGACCCCGTCGTCGTCGCCGTCACCGCCTTCACCGGGTGGGTACAGCCGAAAGATCATGGCGTCGGCATCATGGGCCAGCACAAAACCGGTGGCGGCAAAGTACTCGCGCAGCAGTTGTTCGCACTGCGCTGTGTCGTCGTACAGCTCGGCCTCGGGGCGCGAGAAGTCGCGCCAAAGAATGCCGGTGGCCAGCAAGCGGCCGGCCAGTTCGGCAAAGCGGTCACGCCTGACGCCGCCGCCGCCCTCGCTCAGCAAACGCTGTTCCAGGTAGTGTTGAAGTGACTGAATCATCAGCTTGGGGCGCCGCTTCTGCCGCCAGACAGCGACGAGAGGTCGACCTGGATTTCAAAGTTGTCGGCAGAGAAGTAGCCGTTGCCGAATTGCTCGGGCTTCTTGCTGGCCTTGAGGAAGCGCTTGCCCTCTGACGAACGTGCGGCACCCACCGCATGCAGCACGCGCACGGCCTCGGTGGCGGTGGTCACCGGCAACTCGTCCAGCGACAAGCGGCCGGCCTTGAAATACGGCAACAGCCCGGCCAGCACCTCTTGATCGCTGAACGCGAAGGCCTCGGCTTCGGCGCGGCGCATCGCGGCGTCGATGCGGCTGGCTTCGTCGACCACCAGTGGCGCCAAGGCACCGCGTTCGACCTCGCGCTCACGCAGCGTCCAACGCAAGGCGGCGCCGGCCAGCCGAATTTCGGCCGTGCCCAGGCGCTGGGCCATCGCGTCGAGCAAGGCATGGCGATCGGTATCGGGCTGCTCTTTCAGCAGACTCATGGCGCGCCCCAGTGGCGAAGCGGCGCTGTAGTCCAGCGACAAGGCCTGCCTGAGCAGGCTGGTGAAGCGCCGCACATAGTTGTTCATCTCCGAGCGCAGCATCGGCAGCTTCAGGCTGCAAGCGGCCTCGACCATGCTTTCCACACGGTCGCACAACCACAACATCGGGCTGCGCAGCTGCACCTGGGCTTCCAGCCAGGCCGCACGCTGCAGCAGGCTGGTGTCCACGGCCGTGCGAATCTCGTCGGCCAACGCCCGGATCTGGTCGAGCTGCTCGACGATGTGGCCGCGGTGGCGCTCGGCCGAATCGGCCACCAGGCGCACCGCGTACTCCTTGGTGAAACGCTTCTCGATGAATTCGTTGAATTCGCTCCAGGCCACCTTTTGCTCCAGCGCTTCGCGCGTCAGGCTCTGGATCAGGCTGCGAAAGTACTCGATGTCGTCTTGCAGGTCTTGCACCACGCGGGTGGCGAAGTCGTAGCCATCCAGCAGCTCGTCGACGTCATGGCTGGCGACAAAGGCGGCCAGCGCTTTTTTGGCCGAGCGCATGTTGCGCTGGCGCGTGCGGGCGCGCGAGTTGTCCAGGTTGGACAAGACTTCGGCCACCTCTTTGCCGGCGCGGGTCATCTTCAGCGTCGGTTTCAGGTCGATCGGATCTTTGTAGTCGTCAAGCCAGCCGTGCTCTTTGAGCTTGCGCACCAACTCGCCGGCGTAGGCCCGCTCTTCCTCGGCCGAGGTCTTGCTACCCGGCGCAAACACCGCCGCTCTGATGGCGGGATCGGCCAGCGCCTGGAAGACCATGCCCACCACCAACTCGCGGGTCAGCGCCTCGGAGTAATCGGCGTTCGGCCCATGAACGCGGTCGTAGAGGCTGCGCAGCAGCGCGGCGCAACACTCCCGATCCCCGTGGGTCAGGGGGCGGAAGAATTGCTCGCGCTTGCCGGCGAAGAACAGGTTGGCCATGGTTCGGGCACTGTAAAACAACTGGCCGCTGCGACCTGCCGGCCGATCACCGGGAGGACTCGTAGCGCAGCTGCGAGACCGCGCCCTTGAAGCAGGCCCTGCGCCCGTCCGGCCGCAGCCAAGCCACCTCGCCAGCCAGTGGAATTGACCTGCCGTCGCGGACTTCGTAGTTCGAGAAGCAGCCCTCCCACGGCGCCTGGACCATGACTTTGCCCACCCTGCCGCCTCGCGCCTCGGCGCGGAGCGACTCAATCAGGCCGGCGTCATCAAAACGGCAGAGCAAGGTCAGCGCTGCCTTGTGGGTCATGGGATGTCAGACGAGCACGGTCTCGACCGGCCGCCGCAGCGAGCACGGCCGCAAGACTGACCAGACCGCAGCCGAGCCTCATCGGGCGCTTCGGTCACGGCATCAGCCACCGCGCCGGCGACACCGAGGCGCTGCCATCACGGCAAAACCGCGCGGCAAAGCAAAGGCAATGCTGACCGCGCCGCGAGGGACTTGTTCAGCGTTGCCCAAATGCCCAGCACGCCGGCACCGAAGATCAACAGGCGCATGGGGCGTTACTCCTGCGGATCTTTCGAGCAGCCAGCCTGGCGAACCGTGCGGGCAGTCATCGGCTGAGCAGGCGCCGAGTTTGATCGGCTGGGCCACAGTTTCGATTGAGTTTTTGCTGGCAGCACCTGCACGTCCGCGTGGCCAAGCTGGCGGTAGATTCGGCGCCTGCGCACGACCGGCCACCAGTCGTAGAGAAAGATCTGCAGTGGCCGCCACATCGCGACCCAGCCGCCGATGAGCAGGCTTTCTTTCAGCAGCCGGAAGAACGTGTTGCTGGTGAAGGCCGTGAGCAGGTCAGCGCCCAGCAGGCACAGCGCCAGAAAGGCAAGGCCGATCAGCAGGCTCGTACGTCCCTCGATGAGCAGCAGCCGCAAGTTTTGCAGGGCCAGCACCGACTTGTAATCGAAGTAGTTGCGCATGGCCTCGCAGACCAGGGGCGTGGGATTGTCCGGCGGCATCGTCTCGATGTGGACCATGATGCGGAAGTGGCTGTTTGGGGGGAACTCCAGCGCCCAGCTTTCCAAAAACTCCACGGCGTCCCGGTCCAGGTCGCGATGATGGAACGGGGTCGGATCCATCGAGTTGAAGAGCTCGGAGAGTGCCGAGATGCGCAACTCGATCTGGTGGACAGGGGCGTGGGCGGTCTTCATTTGGCAGGCGGCGGTAGACCCATGGACCATGACAACCGGGTGCGGCGACAGTGAGACTTTGCACCAACCGAAGCTGACTTCTGCGCGGGTCACCACTGGCTTTCTGGCGGCAGTACAGCCAGCGCCCGTAAACGCTGGTGAGCCGCGCTGTCCCATGTGATCGGCAATTGGTTTTTTGCGTGCAGGTAGTGGTGGGTGAACACGTCGAGGTAGGCTTGCAGCGTTTGCTCGGCCAGGTGTTCGCCCGCCAGGTTCAGGCACAGGGCGGCCACCTCGCTGGTGCAGAAGTGGTCGTCGCGGCGGGAGCGGCGCAGCTGGTAGTTTGAGACCTGGTCCGGCTGCAAACTGAGCACCGGCAGGTGGTCCAGGCAAGGGCTTTTTCGAAACATCTTGCGTGCCTCCGACCAGGTGGCGTCCAGCAGGATGAACAGCGGGCGCTGGGTGGCCTCACCCCGGTGGACCTCAGGCGACTGAAGGCTGTGCACCACCCGCTCAGGCGCCGCGTACTCGCCCGGAAACACCAGGTACGGCTGCCACCGCGGATCGCGCAGCAGGGCCAGCAACGCGGGGTCGGTTGCGGTCCGGGCCCAGCCGAAGGCAAAAGTGTCGGTCACGACATCGGCAATCAACCAGCCGGTGTTGCTGGGCTTGAGCGGCTCGATGTCGGCCATCAGCAGGCACACCCCAGAGCGTGTGGGCACCGACGGCCGCAAGGCACACATGCAGTGGCTGGCAAGCAGCCGGCAGTTTGCACAGTGCTCGCGCTTGCTGCCACCACGGGCGAGAAAGGGCTTGGCGCTGCGGGCCAAACGGACGGCACGCAGGCGGCAAACGGCGTGGTGCATGCGGGGTTTCAAAAAGGGGGTGATCAATGCGCTTCAGCGCAAACACCGGCCGTTGCGCCTGTCGGCTCAACCCGACACCTCCTACCTGGGTCGGCAAAGCCGTCCGCCTGATGCACTGCCACGGCTACCACGGGTGTTTGAATCGCTGCAGTCTGCCGAGTGTCTCATTCACCGTTTGGCGCGCCGGCGGTGCCGCAGCTTGGCCGCAGCTTGGCCGCAGCCCGTGACAGTGCCGCGGGCTCAGTCGGGAGACCAGCTTCTGCGGCAGATCGCCAGGTTCTTGTGTACGGTACCGTACGGAAAGTAACGGGTCTCCTGGCTAGCCTCGCGTGGTTTGTAGCTGGAGCCCAAGATGCACAAGTACCGCGTGGTTGAACGCTGGGCGGACGAGAGTCGGGTTGCGCTGCAATGCCACATGGGCCGCTACCACGTGGCCCTTGCGCTGAATGGCATGCCGCCTGCGGCAGGCACACTTCACGGGCAAAAGCCGCATCGGGGCTTCGTCGTTCTGCTTTGCACGGTGTCGGGCACGATGTTTCGGATGATTTTCGAATCGATCAACCAGGCAGAACTGTTGTCCGGTCCGAACGGGTTGCCGAGCACACCGCTGCTCTCGCGGCTGGCGAAACTCGGCGCAGCCAGAGCTTGGGATTGACAACAAGGCGTGCGTCGTCGGCCTTGTCGCTGGTGGTGTGGCTGGCTGCCACGGTCAGCGGGGTTGCCGTCGCATCGGTTGTTGAACCCAGCCGTGACGACGAAGCGGTGGCGTTGTTGCCGGCGGTGTCCGGCAACCGCGCCGAGCTGAGGCGCCTGCGCCAGCAACTGGTCGTCAACCCAAAAGCAGTGGAATCCGCGATCACGCTGGCGATGCGCTACCTGGGCGAGGCCCGCAGCCAGGGCGATCCACGCTAAGCCGGCCTGGCCTTCGCGGCCCTGGCAGCCTGGCCGGCACCCGCCACCGCACCCGACGCCGTGCTGCTTGTGCAGGCCACGCTGCAACAGTTCGTCCATGACTTTGACACCGCCGCCACCCATCTGGAATGGCTGGTGGCGTGCAGCCCGGCCAACGCGCAGGGCTGGCTGACGCCGGCCACAGTGCGCCGTGTGCAGGGGCGGTATGCCGAATCGGATCATGACTGTGCCCGTCTGGCTGCCCTCAAGGCCGGGCCGGCCGGGCTCTACGCGCGGGCCTGCCAAGCCGAAAATGACGGCCTGCAGGGTGAGTTTCAGCGGGCGCGAGACAGCATCGCGGGCTTGCTGGTCGGCACGCGGCTCGATGCACCTGCGCGCAACTGGCTGCTGACCATCCTCGCCGAGAGCGAGGCGCGTGTCGGCCGGCCCGAGCAAGCCGAAGCCGCATACCAGGCGGCCCAGGCCGCGCAAGCTGATCCCTACACCGCCTTGTCTTATGCCAATTTCCTGCTGGATGGCAAACGTCCTGCCGACGCACTGCTGCAGTTGCGGGGCCCGCCACGCACCGATGCGATTCTGCTGCGACTGGCCATTGCAGGCACCCAGGCCGCCGCTGCGCCGGCGCGCAGCGACGTGGCTGAGTTGCGACAGCGCATGGCCCTGGCCAATCAGCGTCCTGAGGCGCGCTCGGCGCATGCGCGCGAGCGCGCCATGTTCGCGCTGCGGATAGACAAGTCGCCGCGACGCGTGCTTGAACTGGCGCGAGAAAACCTCAAACACCAGCGCGAGCCGCTCGACCTGCTGGTGCTAGCCCAGGCGGCCGCTGCATGCCAGGACGCGGCCGCACGGCGCGAGGTGGCGGCGCTGACCAGGGCCATGGGCCTGCGCGACAAACGCATCGATGCACGGCGCTAGGATTTGGCTGTTCCTGGCGGCACTGCTCGTCGCCACGCCGGCGCATGCCCACAAGTCAAGTGACGCCTATGTGCATCTGAGCGTCGCGGCCGACGGCGGCATGGTGTTGAGGGTGGACGTGGCGCTGCGCGATCTGGATGTAGCGCTCGATCTCGACACCCATGGCGACGGCAAGCTGATCTGGGCCGAAGTGCGGACTGCCTGGCCGGCAATCAAGCAGTATGTCCGTGCGCGCATTCAGCATTCAGCTTGAAGGCTGCACGCTGCCTGCGGCCAAGCGCGCATTGGAACGCCGGATCGATGGCGTCTATGCAGCGCTGCAGTGGCAGACCGCCTGCCGATCACCGGCCGCCCCGGCGATCCGCTACTCGATGCTGGTCGAGGTCGATCCCACCCATCGGGGCATCGCACGCATCGAATGGGCTGGCTCGGCATCGGTGCTGCGGGTGTTGGTGCCCAAGAGTGGCATGAGCCTGGAAGCTTCAGCCATCCCACTTGCCACCCCACCAGCCACATCATCACCAACGAACCAGGCCAGTATGCGCGCAGGCGACGTGCCAATTACAGCGGCAAGCTCACCCGACGCACATTCCCCGGCCGAAGTGAGCGACGCCGCCAGGTCCGGGTCCGAGGCCACCGCCACGGCGAAGACCGAGTCGCCCGAAGCCACCGCCGACGCGCCACTGCAGTTTCTGCGGGAAGGCATGCGGCATATCCTGACCGGATACGACCATGTGCTGTTCCTGATCTGCCTCTTGTTGCCTTCGGTCATGCGGCGCACAGCCTCGGGGTGGCAGCCTGTGGACCGCCTGGCACAGGCCGTCTGGCCGGTCGCCGGCATCGTCACCGCGTTCACTATCGCCCACTCAATCACGCTCGCGCTGGCGGCCGCCGGCGCACTGTCGCTGTCGCCGGCCATCATCGAGCCGGCGATTGCCGTCACCATCATCCTGGCTGCTTTCGACAACCTGCGCCCGATATTCGGCGGTAGACGGGCCATCGTGACGTTTCTGTTCGGCCTCATCCACGGTTTTGGCTTCGCCGGCGTGCTGGCAGAATTGAACTTGCCGCCATCGCAGTTTGCGTGGGCGCTGCTGCAGTTCAATGTTGGCCTGGAGCTGGGTCAGTTGCTCATCGCCGTCGTTGTCACCACCGTGCTGTTCTCGATGCGACGCGCGGTCAGGTATCCGCTCTGGCTCATTCGCGGTGGTTCCGCCTCCGCGATGGTCATCGGCGCGCTCTGGCTGGTGGAGCGCACCGCCAACGTGTCGATCCTGCCACTGTGACCATCGCGCCGTGACGCACTAGCGCGGAAGCTGCTGGCTGCGAAGGCCTGGTGCTGCTCCAGCCAGGAGGGGCGCGCTGCAGCACGCCCCCGGATTCAAGTCAACGGCATTGGCTCGCCAGCCTCATTCGCTGGGACTGCGAACGTTCCTTCAGAGTCAAGTGCTCCGACGATTCGTATCCGGCTCCCAGCGTCAGCAAGTAGCTGACAAAAGCCGTGCTGCCGATGCCGGCGCTGTCTGGAACTTCGGTGCTGGCCACTGGCGGCAGGTCGTCGTCGTTGTCGCCCCAGCAGCCAGACAGGGTCAGGGTCGCGGCAAGCGAAGCACGTTGAGTGCGGCGGGGTTGACCCCAGCGATCACGCCACAAGCAACGCGGCGAGGCCGAAGCCTAACGAGCCAATAGCCCGGTTCAGGCGCGATCGGGCAAAGGGACAGGTATTCATGGGGTGTCTCCGAAGAACAAAGTTGGACAGCGTCAGCAGCGGTACGTCGAGCGTCGAGCTGCCAGCCAGACCCCGTGGACACGTCGTGCATGCAGACCTGCAGACGCGTTTCAACGCCCACCGTAGATTCGGATGGAGACGCCCGCTGTGGGCTGCCGCACGTCATGACGAGCAAATCCCGAATCACCGGGTTACGGTCGGCGCGACAGCCGCCAGCCAGCCCCGCCAGTTCGTTGTTGGTCCCCGACTCGTTTGACGCCGCGAAACGAAGGGTAGAGCGGTGCTTGATGGCAATCATCGCCATGTAGGGGCAATCATCCTGCCATACTGGCAACTTGCGTTTTGGGGTTCATTGATACGCGTCGCCCCGTTTCCTGTTTCCTGCTTCTGGTTCTCGCATGTCGCTTTTCGCTTCCCGAGTTGCCGTCTGGCGCCCTTCAGGCGGCCGCTGTCGCCATCATGGTCAGCGTTTGTCCGCACGCGGTGCACTCGAACAGCTGTAAAACACACCGCTGTTTAACGCGGCTGTGTCCCGTCTCAGGATCCCCCATGCACGACAAGGTCATGCGAGCGCATGACGCCGCCTTCATCAAACGGGTACAGGCCACCAGGGCTCTGTTGACCCAGTTTCCGACCTTACCCAAGGTCGCGCCGCTGGCCGACCGACGTTGGCAGGCCGCGTGCTTGCCAAGTGGCCTGACCAATTGATCTGCCCAACATGAGGCAAGACATTTCCCGGTTGGCTGAATTGCGTCGAGCCTTGATTCTCGATTCAGTTCCAGAGCGCGCTTACGATGACATCACGCGCCTGTTGGCAAGCACCTTGGCTGTGCCGTTCACCATGGTCAATCTGCTGGATGCCGAGCGCGACTGGTTCAAGTCGTGCGCCGGTCTGCAACAGACCCAATCCCCAGTGGTCACTTCCTTGTGTGAGGCTTTTTTCTCCTCGACCCGTGATCTGATCGTGGTGGAGGACACCCTTAACGACACCAGGTTTGAATCGCATCCCAAGGTGATCGGCCGGCCGTTCATTCGTTTTTATGCCGCGGCAAGATTGACGGTGCGCGGCCAAACAGTCGGCACGCTTTGCGCTTACGACATCCGACCCAGGCAACTCTCCGCTGAACAACTGAATGATCTCCAAACGATGGCCGGCGCCGTCGTCGAGTTGATTGGACGTCGCAGTGGAGGCAACGCAGCGACTTCCGTACAAGTCTGAGCGGCCTCGGCGCCCCGGGCCGTCAGTTTTTCGCGGCAGCGCTCAGCGCTCAGCGTTTGGCGCTCAGCCGTCGCGGCGGTGGCCGTGGCGCAACAGCGCCCGCTGTTCGACAGCCCGATGCCCGACTGTCGTGGCGGCCGCAGAGCTGACATCGTCAATGCCGCTCAGCGCACGCTGCCACGCCTAAACAAGTTGACAACGCCCAACAGGATGGCAGCGCCGACAAGCGAGACCAGAACCGCCGGCAAGCTGAAGTTGTCCTGATTGATCGTGCCGACGCCGACCAGTGGCGAGATGAACCAACCCGCCAACAGGGCGCCGACGATGCCGACGACGACATTCAGGATGATGCCTTGCTGGTCGTTTGTCTTCATGAGCACGCTGGCCAGCCAGCCGATCAAGCCACCGACGATCAACCAAATGATGAAGTTCATGATCTACCTTTCGAGAGAATTGAAGATGCCCTGAGGGTTGAAACCAACACAGGAGAAAAGATCATTTCCTTTGCCTGTTTCGTCGGTCTGTTCGTTGGCGTACGTCAGCGCCGGTTTCACCAGCGGTCGCGATCGGCGATCACGAGAGGCTTTGCGCTTGGGTCCCATGCCGACGGCCGCAGCGACTCAGGTGGGTCGCCTCAGAGCTGCGAGCCAATCAGCGATGCCAACGCCTCGGCCAGCCGCTCGCGAAAGGGGCGCGTGATCCATTCGGCGTGGCTGACCCGGCGCGACAAGCTGAGGTCGGCTTCGAAAGTTGCGGTCTGCGCGGCAGCGAAACTGAGGTCTACGACATTCAGCGTGGCCTCGTCATTGAGCCGGAAAGACCGGTTGTCGAAATTGGTCGAACCGACAGAGACGAGCAGACCGTCGATGATCAGCAGCTTGCAGTGGTACATGGTCGGCTCGTATTCCGCAATGATGGCGCCCGCAGCGAGCAAGGGCCCCCAGGTGGCCCGCGAGGCACTGCGCACGGTTGCGCGGTCGATGTGCTTGCCCGGCACGACGATGCGCAGTCTGACACCGCGTCTCATCGCCTCTAGCAGGGCCTGCAACGTCAGGACGTCCGGCACGAAGTAAGCAGCTGACAGGTCGATGGTTCGGGATGCCGCCGTCACGGCCAGCAGGTACATCAACTGCATGCTCTCGCTGCCGCCGCTGGGCGAACTGCTGAACATCTGCGCCTGGCCGGGGCCCGCCGCAGCCAGCGTGGGGAACTGGTCCGGGCCATGCAATACGTCACCGATCACCTTGATCCAGTTGTCGATGAACACCGACTGCATCTGCGCAACCACGGGTCCCTCGACTTCGAAATGGGTGTCTCGCCAATGCGCCGGGTCCTGAGCGCGGCCGGTCCACTGCGGCGCCACACCCACACCGCCAGTGAAGCCGGTGCGGCCGTCGACGATCAGCAGCTTGCGGTGCGTGCGCTTGTTCAAGCGCCCGAGATGGGACCAGTGGGGTGGATGGAACTTTCGAACCGTGACGCCTGCCGCCGACAAGCTTGTGATCAGGCTCTCGTCCATCTTCGCGCTGCCCACCCAGTCCAGCAGGACATGGACCTTCACGCCCTGGCGGGCTCGCTCGGCCAATGCATCGGCGAACTCGCGGCCGATGTCGCCTGACCAGTAGATGTAGGTTTCGAAGTTGATCGACCGCTTGGCGTTACGGATCGCCGCCAACATCGGCGGGAAGATCTCGTCACCGTTCAGCAGGGCTCGAATCTTGGTGCCGTTCAGGAACGGCGGCCCGAGCAGCACGCCCAACTCGCTCATGAAGCGCGGATCGTCGAGCGCGTAAAGCCGCTCGATGCGGCGCTCGATCTTTTTCTCTCCGCCGATGAAGTTCGACACCAGCAAGCCGCCGGCCAGCGCCAGGGCAGATGCGGCGACAGCCCATACGATCCCACCGGGCCTGCGTGCCATTGGATTCAGGGCCGCTCGAGCTTTGAAGTTGCCGAGCCCGGGCAGGCTCGCAGTGCTTTGTTCAAGGCCTGCGCCGGTCTTTTGCTGTGATCGGCTTCGCGCCGTCTGACCAGATCTTCAGACTCTGGCGGGTCACCTCGCTCGCTGCCTTATTCACCTGTCGCTTGGCCTGGGCGGTGGCCTGCCCGCGCAGCGACCCCGCCAAGCGGTTTGCCGTGCTGAGCCACATGCTCATGAACGGTTTCTCCTTGAGCCAGGGGTTTGACATGTGGCTTTCTCTCGTGAATCGCGCAGCAGGGCTTCAGAGGTCAGGCCGACTGAGCCAGCAAGTCATCCTTGCGTGCCGCCATGCGGGCGCCGAGCTCGGCCAGGTCGAGCGACGTCCCCTTGGCCTTGGGAAACATCTCGTTCTGCTCTTCTTTGACGTGGTGCTTCACGTACTCGGCCAAAACTTTCACCTTGGCGTCGAACATCTCGCCATCCGGCTCGACCCCTTCGAGTTGGGCAATCAGATCCTTGACGCTGCCATGTTCGACCGTGGCCTCTGGCACCAGCAGCTTGTCCTTCAACGCAGCCTTCACGGCCGGGTAGAAAATCTCTTCCTCGATCTGTGCGTGCACGCTCAGCGCGGTGCAGATCTGTGCGACCAGCGCCTTCTTGTTGGCGACCGATCGGGTTTTTTCGTATTCGGCAAACAGCTGGCTGACAGCCTGGTGATCGGCCTTGAGCAACGCGATGGCGTCCTTGGGGGCGGGCGTGGCCTTGTTCGGCGCGGCGGTCTTGAGACTGGTCATGGTGAATCCTTGTTGGACAGGTTGTGGTGTGAGAGCCCCCAAGTCCGTCGTCTTGC
>JAYVDE010000202.1:0-6424 GCA_043749575.1 Burkholderiaceae bacterium
GGTGTCGACGCCGGCCAAGTTGAAACCCCAGCCCGCGCCGGCATAGGCCGCGTTGAGCACACTGATCTGGTCGTTGATCTGCTGGGTGGTGGGAGCGCCGGCGCCGGTGCTGCTGGTGATGACATGCAGGTAGACGTTGATCACCCCGCCGGTCGCCGCCGGCGGCGCGCCGGGCTTGCGCGACATGCCCGGGCCGCCGCGGTTGGCGAGGATGAACTTGTCAATCTCGCTGGCACGCTCGTCGTCGATGTGCGGCGTGCCGCAACGGTGGCCGGCGGCGATGAACGCCTCCTGGTTGACGAACGAGCGCCCTTCGATGATGAAGGGTCGCTGGTCGTCCTGCGCAGCCAACGCCACCGAAGCGCTGGCGCAAAGCGCCGCAGCCAGCGCCCTTGAAATCCACACCTGATTCATGGATAGCTCCTCGTCATGCGCACCTGGACCGGTGCAAATCGAGTGTCGTCCCGCGGCTTGAGCCGTGTCAATGCCTGCCATGCGCGTCGCCCCTGCCAGTGCGGCCCCACGGCTGAAACGAGACTGCCCACCCTCAACGCACTGATCGACCGGCCCCCGTCCGTCAGTGGTTCAGGCCTGCTGTTGCAGGCCGGACATGCGGTGCGGACCGAACCGCTCAGCGCGCCAGCTGCAGCGTGGCGCCGCAGCGTGCGGCCAGCGCTGCGTCGTGCGTGACCACCACAAAGGCCGTGCCCTGCTCGCGGGCGCAGTCCATCATCAGCGCAAACACCGCATCGGCGGTGCCGCGGTCGAGGTTGCCGGTGGGCTCGTCGGCCAGCACGCAGGCCGGCCGGGTGACCAGCGCGCGGGCGATCGCCACCCGCTGGCGCTCACCACCCGACAGCTGGGCCGGGTGGTGAGCGGCGCGGTCAGCCAGGCCTACCCGCGCCAGCATGGCCAGCGCCTGCTGGCGCGCCACGGCCACCGTCTCGCGGCGGATGCGCAGCGGCATCGCCACGTTGTCGAGTGCGCTGAACTCAGGCAGCAGGTGGTGAAACTGGTAGACAAAGCCCAGGTGCTGGTTGCGCCAGACGCCCTGCTCGGCCGCGCTGAGCAGGGCCAAGTCGCGGCCCATCAACCAGACCTGGCCGGCGCTGGGCGTGTCCAGCCCGCCCAGCAGGTGCAGCAGCGTGCTCTTGCCCGAGCCCGAGGCGCCCACCACCGCCAGCGTCTGGCCGGCGTTGACCTGCAGGTTCACACCTTGCAGCACCGGCACGTCGAGCCCACCTTCGGTGAAGCGCTTGGCCAGGCGTTCGGCCTTCAAGACGGGTTCACTCATAACGCAGCGCCTCGGCCGGCTTGACCCGGCTGGCCCGCCAGCTGGGGTAGAGCGTGGCGACGAAGGCCAGCAGCAACGAAACCAGGGTGATCGGCAGCACATCGCTCATCCTGGGGTCGCTGGGCATGCGGCTGATCAGGTAGACGCTGCTGGGCAGGAACACCGTGCCCAGCAGCCGCTCCAGCGCCGGCACCAGGGTGCCGATGTTGACGGCCACCAGCAGCCCGAAGGCGACGCCGCCCAGCGTGCCGATGACTCCGCTGGCCGCGCCCTGCACGACAAAGATGCCCATGATCGAGCGCGGGCTGGCGCCCAGCGTGCGCAGAATGGCGATGTCGGCGCGCTTGTCGGTCACCGTCATCACCAGCGTGCTGACCAGGTTGAACGCCGCCACCGCGACGATCAGCGTCAGGATGATGAACATCAGCCGCTTCTCCAGCTGCACCGCGTCGAACCAGTTGCGGTTGGTGCGGGTCCAGTCGCGCACCAGCAGGCCGGCCGGTAGTGTGTCGGCCAACTGCTGGCCGACCGCGCGGGCCTGGTGCAGGTCGGCCAGCTTCAGCTGCACACCGCTGGGGCCGTCCAGCCGGTACAGCCGGGCCGCGTCGGCCAGGTGGATCAGCGCCAGGCCGCTGTCGTATTCATAGTGGCCGGCCTCGAAGGTGCCGACCACGGTGAAGCTCTTGAGCCGCGGCACCGTGCCGGCCGGCGTGACTTGGCCACCCGGCGCCACCAGCGTCACGGTGTCGCCGACCCGCACGCGCAACATGCGCGCCAGCTCGCCACCCAGCACGAAGCGCCAAGCGCCAGGCTGCAGCTGCGACAGCACGCCGGCCTGCAGCTGGGCGGCCAGCGGCGTGACCTTGGCTTCTTCGGCGGGATCAATCCCGCGCACGATCGCGCCGCGCATCTCGTCGCCGCGGGCGATCAGCGACTGCGTCGCGATAAAGGGCGCGGCCGCCACCACCGCCGGATTTTTCTTCGCCAACGCAGCGGTGGCCTGCCAATCGGCCAGCGCCTGGCCCTGCACGTCGACCACTTCGACATGCGCGACCACGCTGAGCATGCGGTCGGTGACTTCCTTCTGGAAGCCGTTCATCACCGACAGCACGATGATCAACGCGGCCACCCCCAGCGCGATGCCCAGCATCGAAACAAAGGAGATGAAGGAGATGAAGCCGTTGCGCCGCCCCGCCCGGCCAGCCCGGGTGTAGCGCCAGCCGATCTGCCATTCGTAGGGCAAGTTCATAGGGCCGGGATGCTAACAGCGGCCATCGGGCGTTGACGCTGTGGTGGTGCTGCGGTGGCGCTGCGGTGGCGCTGCGGTGGCGCTGCCGATAATGCAGCCGTCATGCACCTCATCGTTCCTTTTGCCGGCACCGTGTCCGACGCCGGCCGGCAGGCGCTGCAAACGCTGGTCTTGCCGAACCTGACACGCCTCCTGGCCCGCTGGACCCCGGGCGCCCCGCTGGGCAGCGACGAGTTCAGCCCGAACCCGCCGCACGAGCAGGCGCTGGCCCAGGCGCTGGGCTGGCCACACGCCCCAGACGCCGCCCTGCCCTTCGCCGCGCAGCAGGCCGCCACACTCGGCTGGCCCCTAGCCGACGCCGCCTGGGGCCAACTGACCCCCGTGCACCTGCACCTGGGCGCCGACGCGGTGAGCCTGACCGAACCCAGCACGTTGCAACTCGACGAGGCCAGCGCGCGCCCCTTGTTCGACAGCGTGCGCCCGCTGTTCGAGACTGAGGGCTTCACGCTGCATTGGGCCGGGCCGCAGCAGTGGCTGGCCACCCACCCGCTGTTCGACGGCCTGGTCACCGCGGCCATCGACCGGGTGGTTGGCCGCAACATCGACCCCTGGTTGCCCGAGCAGCGCAGCGCGCGCCTGATCCGGCGCCTGCAGAACGAGGTTCAGATGCTGCTCTACACCCACCCGATCAATGCAGCCCGCGAGGCCGCTGGCCTGCTGACGGTCAACTCGGTCTGGCTCAGTGGCTGCGGCCGGCTGCCCGACAGCCCGCCGGCGGCCAGCCCGCAGGTCGACGACCGCCTGCGCGAGCCCGCGCTGGCCGAAGACTGGGCCGCCTGGTGCGAGGCCTGGCGGGCGCTGGACGCCGGGCCGATCCGCGCGCTGCTGGCGGCCGAGCCAAGCAACGCGCTGCCGGGCGCCCACGATGGCCGCCGCCTCACGCTGTGCGGCGAGCGCCAGGCCCAGGCCTGGGCGCCGGCCGCGCAAGGGCTGTGGCAGCGGCTGGCGGGCCGCTGGCGCCAGCCGTCGGTGCACGCTGCGCTGGAGGCGCTGTGAGCGCGCCCGTTGTGCCCAGCCGCGGCGCGCCGCCGCCGACCGTGCAGCAGCGCGACGTGCCGCCGCCGACTGTGCGCGTGCGCGACGTGCCGCCGCCGACCATGCAGCAGCGCGACGTACCGCCGCGCGTCGCCTACGCACTCGAACAAGCCGGCGTGCACCCACTGCTGGCCCGCTTGTTCGCCGCGCGCGGTGTGCGTTCGGCCGACGAGCTGGACGACGGCCTGGCCCGGCTGCTGCCGCCCAGCACCTTGAAAGGCGCGGCCGAGGCCGCCGTGCTGCTGGCCGACGCCATTGCCGCCGGCCGTCGGATCTGCATCGTCGCCGACTACGACTGCGACGGCGCCACCGCCTGCGCCGTGGCGCTGCGCGGCCTGGTGATGCTGGGCGCGGCGCCGGCCAGCGTGGCCTATGTGGTGCCCGACCGTGCGGTGCACGGCTACGGCCTGACACCGGCTATCGTCGATCTGGCGCTGGCGCGCGATCCGCAACAGCCGCCGCAACTGCTGGTGACGGTGGACAACGGTATCGCCAGCAGCGCCGGCGTGGCCCATGCCCGTGCGTTGGGCCTGCAGGTGCTGGTGACCGACCACCACCTGCCAGCCATCGACGCCGAAGGCGCGGTGCTGCTGCCCGACGCCAACGTCATCGTCAACCCCAGTCAGCCCGGCTGCGGCTTCGAAAGCAAGGCCCTGGCCGGCGTCGGCGTGATGTTCTACGTGCTGCTGGCCTTGCGTGCCGAACAGCGCCGGCGGGGCCTGTTCGACGCCGCCCCCCAGCCCAAGCTGGACGCCTTGCTCGACCTGGTGGCGCTGGGCACGGTGGCCGACGTGGTGCGGCTGGACGGCAACAACCGCCGGCTGGTCGCGCAGGGCTTGAAACGGGTGCGTGCCGGCCGCATGCAGGCCGGCGTGGCGGCGCTGTTCACGGCAGCCGGCCGGGCGCCGGCACGCGCCGCCGGCTTCGATTTCGGCTTTGCGCTGGGCCCGCGCATCAACGCCGCCGGCCGGTTGTCCGACATGACCCTGGGCATCGAGTGCCTGACCACCGACGACCCGGCCCGCGCGGGCGAACTGGCGCAGCAGCTCGACGCCATCAACCGCGAGCGCCGGGAGGTGGAGTCGGACATGCGCTTGCAAGCCGAGGTCTTGCTCGGCGCGCTGCTGGCCGCCCAGGCAGACAGCGCCGCGACACCGCCGGCACTGGTGTTGTACGACCCGGACTTCCACGAGGGCGTGGTCGGCATCGTCGCCGGGCGCCTCAAAGACCGGCTGCACCGGCCCACCTTCGTGCTGGCGCGTGGCCAGGACGGGCTGCTCAAGGGTTCGGGCCGGTCGATCGCCGGCTTCCACCTGCGCGACGCGCTGGACCTGATCAGCAAGCGCCACCCCGGTGTGCTGCTGCGCTTCGGCGGCCACGCGATGGCGGCAGGCTGCACCCTGGCCGAAGGCCACTGGCCGACCTTCGCCGCAGCGCTGCGCCAGGTGGCGCTGGAATGGCTGCAACCGGCGGCGCTGAACCGCTGCCTGGCCACCGACGGCCCGCTGGCGCTCGAGTACTTCAACATCAACACGGTGAACACGCTGGACGCCCAGGTCTGGGGCCAGGGCTTCGAGGCGCCGGTGTTCTGCGACGAGGTCGAGGTGCTGCAACAACGCCTGGTCGGCGAGAAGCACCTGAAGCTGCGGCTGCGCCACGCCGGCCAGTTGCGCGACGCGATCTGGTTCGGCCATGACCAGCCGCTGCCGGCCCGGGTGCGGCTGGCCTACCGGTTGAACGTCGACGAGTACCAGGGCCAGCAGCGCTTGCAGATGGTCGTCGAAGGGCTTGCCGACGAGCCCGCCGCCCCGGCCCGCCCGGCGGTGGTAGAACCGCGGCCATGAGCCACCGCAGCCCCCTCACCCGCCGCCGCTGGCTGGCCACCGGCTTGGTGATGTCGGCGCTGCCGGCGCTGATGTTGATGTTGATGATGGCAGCGCCGGCCCAGGCGACCGAGCTCAAGGTGGTGGTGGTGGCCCACGGCCTGGTCAACCCCTGGGGCCTGGCCTTCCTGCCCGACGGCCGCATGCTGGTCACCGAACGGCCGGGCCGCATGCGGCTGGTGGCGGCCGACGGCAAACTGGGCCCGCCCTTGCCCGGCCTGCCCAAGGTGGTGGCCGAAGGCCAGGGCGGCCTGCTCGACGTGGTGCTCGACCCGCGCTTTGCCAGCAACCGGCTGGTCTACTGGGCCTACAGCGAAGCCAGCGAAGCCAGCGAAGGTACCGGCGCCGAGGGCAGCAACAGCACCGCGGTGGCGCGGGCGCGGCTGGACGGTGAACGCGGCATGGAGCGCCTAGCCGACGTGCAGGTGATCTTCCGCCAAAGCCCCAAGGTGGCCAGCAAGCTGCATTTCGGTTCACGGCTGGCCTTTGCCAACGACGGCCGGCTGTTCATCACGCTGGGCGACCGCTTCTCGCGCAAGGACGACGCCCAGGCGCTGGACAAGCACATCGGCAAGATCGTGCGCATCGAGGCCGACGGCCGCGTGCCGGCCGACAACCCGCTGGTCGGTCAAGCCGGCGCGCGGCCCGAAATCTGGAGCTGGGGCCACCGCAACGTGCAGGGCGCGGCGATCCACCCGGTCACCGGCGAACTGTGGACCACCGAGCACGGCCCGCAGGGCGGCGACGAACTGAACCGCGTGCTGCCCGGGCGCAACCACGGCTGGCCGGTGCTCACCTACGGCCGCAACTATGGGCTGGGCACCAAGATTGGCGAGGGCACCGAGCGCGCCGATGTGGTGGCGCCGGCGGCCCACTGGCTGCCCACCTCGATCGCCCCCAGCG
>JAYVDE010000203.1:0-6400 GCA_043749575.1 Burkholderiaceae bacterium
AGCCGTGGTGGCGGCCGCCGGGGTGGCTGTTGCGGTGGCTGTTGCGGTGGCCACCGGTGTCGCCGCAGGTGCCGCTGCCGTGGCCGCTGCTGGCGGCCCGGCAGCAGCCACCGGTGCGACGACCGCGGTGCCTGGCGGCGCGGGCAAGGGTGCCGCGGGCGCGGGCGCGGGCAGGGCTGCGGGCGGCGGCAACGCGGCCACCGGGGCCGGTGGTGTTGGCGCGGCGACCGGCGTCGGCAACAGCGGCAACGGCAGGCTGTCCAGCGGCGTGGCCACCATCGTGGGCGCCGATGGCAGCGGGATCGGCACCGGGCGCGCCCGCTGGGGCGCCACCCGGGCCGGTGACGGCGGCTCGGGCGGTGGCGCGGGTGCGTCGACCGCAGCCGGCGCCGCTGCGGGGCTGTCCTGCGCCGGCAACGGCAGGCGGCGATCCTGTGCCGTCGGCAAGGCCGGTGCGCCTAGCGGGGCCGCGTCGGCGGCCAGCACTGGCGTGGCGGGTCGCACCACAGCGGCCGGCGCTGCCACTGGGGCCGGCGCTTCAGCGATGGCAGCGGCCCGCGGCGGTGTCGGCGGTGACGGTGACGGTGACGGTGACGGTGACGGTGGCGGTGGCGGCGTGATCGGTGGCAAGGCCAGCGAGCTGGGCGGGCCCTGGTGCAGGGTTGGTGCGGCTTCGCTGGGCACGATGGCGGCAAGCTGGGGTTCGGCCGGCGCGGCCGGCACAGCCTGGGGGGCTGCCGTCGTTGCGGTGCTTGTCGATGGCTTGGTCACTGCCGGCGCGCTGCGTTCGGCCTCGGCATCGTCCTGGATCGGCCGCGCCCGCCAGGCGCCTTGCCGTGCCGCGCCCGGCGTGGGTTGCGCCGGTTCGGCCAGGTCGGGCGAGCGCACCGCACCGCCAAAGCGCTGCCGGGTAGCGGTGCCGGCCGGGCCGCTGTGGGCGTCGGCGGCCACGGTGGCTTCGTTGCGGCCGCCGGCGTCGCTGCCGGTCAGGCGGATGTTGAGCGTGCCCCACACCCCGTCACCTGGCCGGGCGCTGCCGCCGGGCGCACTGCCGAAGACCACCACGACCAGGATGTGCAGCAGCAGCGCCAGCGTGACGCACTGCGCCAGCGACGGCCGGGCGCCTGGCCGCAGCGGCCAGGGCAACGGCCCGACCGGCGCCGCGGGGAACTCGGAGGTCAGTGAAGCCACGGGGCGAGGTAGAGGGCTGGAGGCATCGCAGGCATCGATGCTGCCAGACTTGCATGGCCGTGCGGCGCGGGCAGCTGCCGCAGGATCTGGCCGCACGACCCGACCGCACGACCTCGGCGCACAACCTGGCCGCGCAATCCAGCCGCGCGACCCGGCCGGTCAGCCGCGGCCGACGAATGGCATCTTGGTCGCCATGATGGTCATGAACAGCACGTTGGCGCTGGCCGGCAGGCGGGCCATGCTCATGAAGCCGTCGACCACCGAGGGCAGGTCCATGCGGGCTTCGGGTTTGATGCTGCCGTCGGCCTGCGGCACGCCCTTGGCCATGCGCTCGGTCATGTCGCTGGCGACGTTGCCGATGTCGATCTGGCCGACCGCGATGTCGAACGGCCGGCCGTCCAGCGAGGCCGCGCGGGTCAGGCCGGTCACGGCGTGCTTGGTGGCGGTGTAGGCGATCGAGCCCGGCCGCGGCGCATGGGCCGAGATCGAGCCATTGTTGATGATGCGACCGCCCTGCGGCGACTGCTCACGCATCAGCTTGAAGGCGTTCGACAGGCAGAAGAACATGCCGTTCAAGTTGGTGTCGACCGCACGGCGCCAGCTGGCCGCGTCGATCTCGTCGGGCGTCTGCACCGGCAGCGAGACGCCGGCGTTGTTGAACAACAGGTCGAGCCGGCCAAAACGCTGGCGGAGGGTGTCGAACAGCGCCGCCACCGAATGCTCGTCGCCGACATCGCAGGGCACCGCCAGCGCGCGCTCGGCGATGTCGCCAAACGGGTCGCCCGACTTGGCGATCGCCGCGGCCAGCGCGTCGGCGCGGCGGCCGGTGAACACCACCCGCCAGCCATCAGCCAGCAGCGCGGCGGCGCAGCCCTGGCCGATACCGGAGCCGGCGCCGGTGACGAGTGCGATGCGGTTGTGGGGGGCGGTGGTGGTCATGGATGTTCTCAATGGTGTGATGTTTGCAGCAGTCTGCCACAGCGCCAGCCCGGCCACGGCCGCTGGCCGGGGGCGGGCTCAGACCGGCAGCGAGCGGCTCATCAACTGCTCATCGGGCTCAAGCGCGCTGCGGGCCGGGTCGTCGCTGGCGGCGTTGGCAAAGCCCAGCCGCAGCAGCAGCGCCAGCGAACGGTGGTTCGCCTGCTTGAAGATCGCCAGCGCCTGGTGCACTGGCCGCACTTGCTGCACTTGCCGCACTTGCTGAACGGGCTGAACGGGCCCACTGCCCGCCAACTCGTCGAGCATCGCCTGCACCGCTTCGCTGCCCAGCCCCTGGCCCCAATGGCGGCTGGCCAGCTCGTAGGCCACCAGCGCCCGGCCGTCGGCTTGCACGGTGGCCTGCACGTAGCCGATCAGTTCACCATCGCTGCGCTGGCGCAGCACCCAGTTCAGCCACTGTTGCCTGCCGTCGGGCGACTGGCGGGCTTCGAGCCGCTGGAAGCGTTGGCTCAGCGCGTTCAGCGAGGCCGGGGGCTGGTTTTCGTAGGCGTAGATCGCCGGGTCGCTGAGCACGGCGAACATCGCCGACGCATGCAACGCGCGTTGTGGTTCGAGTGTCAGCCGGCGGCTTTGCAGGGCGCGCATCATGTGGGCCAGTATGCGGGCCGGGATGCGGGCCGGGGTGCGGGCCGCACTGGGCCAGGCAGTCGAAGGCCTTGGTGCAGCGCGCTTTGACAGGGACGACCGCCTGCAGCCGGGGCTCGGCCAACAGGTAGGCCTTGAGCCAGGGCGTGGCGACCGCGCGTGCTGGCAGGCCGGCCACACGGGTGAACTCGACCAGGTCTTCGTCGGTGGCCTCGGCCAGCACGCGCTTGAAGGCGTCGCTGGCAGCCCCTTCCACGGTCACCGCGAAGGGGGTGCCCAGCTGCACCCCGGCGCCGCCCAGCGCCTGGATGTGGGCGATGTCCTCGCAGCGGCGGATACCGCCGGCGGCGATCAGCGGAATCTGCCCACCCCGCCCAGCGAGGCCACCGTGCCGGCCAGCCGGTGCTCCGACACGCCGATGCCCATGCCGCCCTGCACGATCGGCAGCAGGCGGCGGCCAGCCAGCGTCATGGTTTGCAGACCGCTGGCCGCCAGCAAGGCGCGCAGCGACGCGGGCACCGCGGCGGTGGCGCAGCCACCAAGCTGCGGGCCAGGCAGGTGGGGCAGGTGGGGCGGTGCAGGGGCGGGTGTGGACATGGCGCGCCAGCCGCACAGCGGCCGCAGGGGTGCAAAAACAGCCGGCAGGCTAAACGCGGATGCCGCGCCGCGGCTTGATCAGGATCAGCGTCTGCCGGGATGCCGGGATGCCGGGATGCTGGGTGGCTGGTGGCAGGTGGCAGGTGGCAAGTTGTCCGGCGGCAGGTGGTCAGGCGGCAGTCACCCGCCAACCGCCAGTCTGCGGCCAGGCCACGGCGCTGGTCGCGCGCGCATGGCCTAGCATCGCAATCTCCACCCACAGCACCGAGACCCGACATGAGCCCAGCAGCCCAGCGTATCGCCCTGATTCCAGGTGACGGCATTGGCAAGGAAGTGATGCCCGAAGGCGAGCGCGTATTGGCCGCCGCCGCCCGGCGGTTCGGGCTGAACCTGGCGCTGACGCCGATCGAATGGGCCAGCTGCGACTACTTCGCCCAGCACGGCCAAATGATGCCCGACGACTGGAAATCCCAGATCGGCGGCATGCACGCGATCCTGTTCGGCGCGGTCGGCTGGCCGGCCACGGTGCCCGACCACATCTCGCTGTGGGGCAGCCTGCTGAAGTTTCGCCGCGAGTTCGACCAGTACATCAACCTGCGCCCGGCGCGCTTGTTCGAGGGCGTGCCCTGCCCGCTGGCGAACCGCAAGCCCGGTGAGATCGACATGCTGATCGTGCGCGAGAACACCGAGGGCGAGTACAGCGCGGTGGGCGGTGTGGCCTTTGCCGGCACCGAGCGCGAGTTCGTGGTGCAGGATTCGATCTTCACCCGCCATGGCAGCGAACGGCTGCTGAACTACGCCTTCAACCTGGCCCGCACGCGGCCGCGCAAGCACGTGACGGTGGCCACCAAGAGCAACGGCATCGCGATCTCCATGCCCTGGTGGGACGAACGCGCGGCCGAGGCCGCCGCCCGCCACCCCGACATCAGCTGGGACAAGCAGCACATCGACATCCTGGCCGCGCGCTTCGTGCTGCAGCCGCAGCGCTTCGACGTGGTGGCCGCCACCAACCTGTTCGGCGACATCCTCAGCGACCTGGGGCCGGCCTGCACCGGCACCATCGGCATCGCGCCCAGCGCCAACTTGAACCCCGAGCGCCAATTCCCCAGCCTGTTCGAGCCGGTGCACGGCTCGGCGCCCGACATCTACGGCCAGAACATCGCCAACCCGGTGGCCATGGTCTGGAGCGTCGCGATGATGCTCGACTTTCTGGGCCACCGCGAGGCCCACGACGCGGTCCTGCGCGCGATCGAGACCGTGCTGCGCGACGGCCCGCGCACACCCGACCTGGGCGGCGCGGCCAGCACCACGCAGATGGGCGAAGCGCTGGCCGCGCTGGTGGCCGGCGGGATCTGAGCGGCCCGCAGCCGGCCTTGTCGGCGTAGACTGCACAGAATTCTGTCACCTACCTTCCAAAGGAGCCCGCCATGGGCTTTTCAGCCAGCGATGTGGTGCCCTTCACCCAGGCACGCGCCAACTTGAGCGAACTGGCCGACCAGGCCAAGGCCGGCGCCGAAAAGATCATCACCAAGAACGGTGAGAGCTACGTTGCGCTGATCGACGCCGACCGGCTGGACTATTACCACCGGCTGGAGCGCGAGCGCATCCACTTGTTGCTGATTGACGATGCGAAGCGTGGGCTGGCTGACATCACGGCGGGCCGCACCTTGGAGGCAGACAGCGCCATCGGCCAGTTGCAGCAGCGCCGCGCAGCCGCAAAGGCTTCCAGCACGGCAAAGCCTGGCAAGCTCGCAACCAAGAAGCGTGGCTGACCCGTTGTATCGGGTCGAGCTGACCGCCAGCTTCCTGGAACGGCTGGACGTGATCGAGGCGTTCCTGCTGGAGGCCGATGCCGGCTTTGCCTTCGACAAACTGCTGGACGAGTTGCGCGTCACGGTCATCCCCAACCTGCGCCGGTTTCCGCGCATCGGCCGGCGCTACCTGGCCAACCCACCGCAGTCTGCAGAAGCGTTGGCCCAGCTGGCAGCGCTGCCGGCCGGCGCACCGGACGCGCTGCGTGAATACCTGCATGGCGACTACCTGATGCTCTACACCGTGGTGGATGCAGATTCGGATGCGCAAGCCGACCCCACGGTGGTCCTGCTTTCCATCCGGCATCACCGCCAGCTGTCGTTTGACTTTGCCCGGCTGTGGCCGGGTGCCTGATGGCCGCCCTGCGAAGCCTGCCGCCGGCACCTGAGTTAAAACCAAGAATATGCCAACACTGCACTGGGTAGGAAAAGACAAGGTGGTGAACCACCACCACGACGTGCCGTTTCGGGTGCTCGACAAGGTGTCGAGCTTTGCCGCGCCGGCCGGTGCGCCTGCCAACACCACCGACAACCGCATCATCCACGGCGACAATCTGGAAGCGCTGAAAAGCCTGCTGCCCGAGTTTGAGGGCCGGGTGAAGTGCATCTACATCGACCCGCCCTACAACACCGGCAACGAGGGCTGGGTCTACAACGATGCGGTCAACGACCCGAAGATCAAACGCTGGCTGGGCCAGGTGGTGGGCAAGGAAGGCGAGGACTTGTCGCGGCATGACAAGTGGCTGTGCATGATGTATCCGCGATTGAAGTTACTACATCGGCTGCTGTCGCCCGATGGGAGTTTCTGGGTATCGCTGGACGACAACGAAAGTCACTACTTCAAGTGCGTTTGCGACGAATTGTTCGGCCGTGACAACTTTGTTATGGACTTTATATGGCGCAAGCGCGATGGGGCGCCCAACGATCGCAAGGTCGGATCAGTGCACGAGCATGTATTCGTGTGGGCCAAGTCCCGGCGAGCCGGCTCAACACAAACGGTGGCCGAGGAGACATTCAACCTGATGCCGCGCACCGAGAAGGCTGATGCGCAGTACAAGGTCTTTGCGGAACCCGCCGGCCCGGACGAACGAGGCCCGTTCAGAAAGATCGACACCACGGCAAACGGCAAGGGTGGCAGATACGTTGATAGCCTGTTCTTCCCCATCAGAAACCCCCACACCCAACAGGATGTGTATCCCCGTGCAGGCACCTGCTGG
>JAYVDE010000204.1:0-6385 GCA_043749575.1 Burkholderiaceae bacterium
ACATCCAGCCCGGCGATGCGGCCGGCGTCTTTGGTTGCCTGGCGCTGGCTGTCGTTGAAGTAGGCCGGCACGGTGATCACCGCCTCGGTCACTTCTTCACCGAGGTAGTCCTCGGCGGTTTTCTTCATCTTGCGCAGCACTTCGGCGCTGATCTGCGGCGGCGCGATCTTCTTGCCGCGCACTTCGACCCAGGCGTCACCGTTGTCAGCCGCGGCGATGGTGTAGGGCATCAAGTTGATGTCCTTCTGCACTTCTTTCTCAGTGAACTTGCGGCCGATCAGGCGCTTCACCGCGTACAGCGTGTTGCGCGGGTTGGTCACCGCTTGCCGCTTGGCCGAGGCGCCGACCAGCACCTCGCCGTCTTCCTGGTAGGCAATGATCGACGGCGTGGTGCGGGCACCCTCGCTGTTCTCGATCACATTGGTGGTGTTGCCTTCCATGATCGCCACGCACGAATTCGTCGTGCCGAGGTCGATGCCAATGATCCTGCCCATGGTGTGGTGCTCCTGTGAGAGAAGTATTTGCTTGAATTGAAAATGCGGCTGCGGGTGGTGCTTTCAAGTGCCCCGTCGACCCCGCTCGCGTGTCGAATGCGTGGTGTCAGCCCGCCGTCACTTCGGCGCGGTCACCGTCACCAGCGCCGGGCGCAGCACCCGGTCGTTGATCAGGTAGCCCTTTTGGAGCACGGCCACCACGGTGTTGGCCTCTTGCTCGGCGGGCACCACGCTGATGGCCTGGTGCTGGTGCGGGTCGAACTTGGTGCCGGCCGGCGGCGCGATCGCAAGCACCTTGTTGCGCTCCAGCGCGGCGCTCAACTGGCGCAAGGTGGCGTGCACACCTTCGAGCACGGCGTCGACCTGGGCCTCGGGCATGGCGATGGCGGCTTGCAGGCTGTCGACCACCGGCAGCAGGCTTTCGGCGAAGGCCTCGACCGCGAACTTGCGCGCCTTGCTGACTTCTTCTTCGGCGCGGCGGCGGGTGTTCTCGGCCTCGGCCTTGGCACGCAGGAAGGCGTCGGACGCCTCGTTGGCCTTGGTTTCCAGCTCGGCCACGCGCAGCGTCAGTTGCTGCTCCAGGCTGAGGGCTGGGGAGGGGTCGGTCGCTGGCACGGTGCCGGGTTCGGCGGAGGGCTGTTGCATGGTGGGATCGTGGTCCGGCGTCGTCATGTCGGGGGCTTTGCGGGTTTTCTTGAAGGGGTTGAACACGGTCTGCAAGGGATATGGGGGTCCTATCCCGTGGTTCAAGAGGGGGTATTGGGGCCCGCGCTTGGTGGCTGGCTGATGCGAACGGCGCGGTCGGCGCGGTCGTCAAGTCCTCACAGGTCGGCGCGATGAACGGCCGGCGCTGCGGCGCCGCGCAGGGCGGCAGCCTGGGGGCTGCACTCAGCTGTCGTCGACCGAGGCGCTCCAGCGTTGCCAGTCGTGCTGGGTGCGTTCGATCTCGCGGCGATCGCGCTTGGTCGGCCGGCCTTGTTCGATGCTCAGTGCGGGCTCGGCGGCCAGGCGGCGGGCTTCTGCGGCCTGGCTGCGGTCGGCGATGCTCTGCGCGGTTTCGGTGTACAGCGCCTGCGCCACGGGGGCCGGACCGCGCAGCGCGCTCAAACCCTGTACGAGCACGGTGCGGGTCACCGGGCCGTGCCGCATGGCCAGCGTGTCGCCCAGCCGCAGCTCGCGCGAGGCCTTGGCCACCTGGCCGTTGACGCTGACCCGGCCCTTGGCGATGTCGTCGACCGCCAGCGCGCGGGTCTTGTAGAAGCGGGCCACCCACAGCCATTTGTCCAGCCGCATGCCGGCGGTGGCGGGGGGGCCTGGTTTGTCGGGGCGGCTCATGATGGTGGATTGTCGACGACGGCGGGCCGCCCCGTTGCCTGCGCCGGTAGCAAGTCACCCCGCTGGGCGGATCGCACTTGCACCTTCAGCACCGCCAGCGGCGTACGCAACTGGTGCGACGCGTCGTGCACCAAGCGTTTTTTGGTGCGCCAGCAGGCGGGCCTGGCGCTCGAGCGCGTCGTTGGTGGCGGCAATCAGCGGCATCTGCTCACGCGGCAAAGCAGCGCGGCCTGGCGCCACAGCGTGTCGACCAGCAACTGGTGGGCCAGCGTGCGGCGCAGTTCCAGCGTCTCGGCGACCTGGATCGTCGCCATGCCCTGACCCGGGCCGGTGTGGCCGCCAGCTTCTTGCGCAGCCGATAGGCCGCCGCACTTCCATCAGCAGCAGCTTCATCGGGGCTGGTGTTTACCCCATGGTTGTGGACAGCGTTTCGACAGCCATCGCAGCGAAAATCGCAGCCTGTCTGTTATCCAGCAGGCCTTGGCGCGCCGACGGCGGGCCCACCCCAGGAGACTTCGTGATGCGCCGTGACACCTTTCTTCGCTCGCTGGCCGCGCTGGCCGCCGCCGGCAGCCTGCCGCTGGGCGTGCGCGCCGCCGGCGCCAACGTCAAGCTGATGATCCCCGCCAACCCGGGTGGCGGCTGGGACAGCACCGGCCGGGCGCTGGGCCGGGCCCTGCAAGATTCCGGCGTCGCCGCCAGTGTCAGCTACGACAACAAGGGCGGCGCGGCCGGCGCCATTGGCTTGGCGCAATTTGTCAACGCCAACAAGGGCAACGGCGACGCGCTGATGGTGATGGGCGCGGTCATGCTGGGCGGCATCATCACCGGCAAGCCGCCGGTGAGCCTGAGCCAGGCCACGCCGATCGCCCGCCTGACCAGCGAGTACAACGTCTTCGTGCTGCCGACCAATTCGCCGCACAAGAGCATGGCCGATGTCGTCGAGCAGATGAAAAAAGACCCGGGCAGCGTGAAGTGGGGTGGCGGGTCACGCGGCTCGACTGAGCACATTGCCGCGGCGATGATCGCCCGCGCCGTGGGCGTCGACCCCAGCAAGATCAACTACGTCGCCTTCCGCGGCGGTGGCGAGGCCACCGCGGCCATCCTGGGTGGCAACGTCACGGTGGGCGGCAGCGGCTACAGCGAGTTTGCCGAGTACATCAAGACCGGCAAGATGAAGGCGATCGCGGTGACCTCCCAGGCCCGCCTGAAGGGCATCGACGTGGCCACGCTGAAGGAGCAGGGCATCGACGTGGTGATCGGCAACTGGCGCGGCGTGTTCGGTGCGCCCGGCATCACGCCCGAGCAGCGCAAGGCTTTGACCGAAATGATCGTCAAAGCCAGCAAGAGCCAGGCCTGGGCCGAATCGATGGAGAAGAACAACTGGACCCCGGCGCTGCTGACCGGCCCGGCCTTCGACAAGTTTGTCGATGACGAGTTCGCCAGCCTGCGGGCGGTGATGGTCAAGAGCGGAATGATCTGATGATCCCGTCGCGCGGCCGCCCGGAGACGGGATCGCTCCCGCTTGGCGGGAAGGCGCACAGCGCCCCCGGTGCGGCATGACCGCCAGAGGCACCCAGACAGCGGTGGCGGCGGGTGTACTGGCCATTGGCGCGTTGCTGGCTTTCGGCGCGTTGGCGATCCCGTCCGACGCCGGATACGCCGGTGTCGGGCCCAACTTCCTGCCCTGGTTGGTGGCCGTGCTGCTGCTGCTGTGCGGCGGCTTCCTGGTCTGGGAAGCGAACAGCGGCGGCTTCCGCCAGATGGGCGACCCAGACGGCGCCGAGCAAGGCCACT
Organism: Burkholderiaceae bacterium; assembly: GCA_043749575.1. Lineage (GTDB taxonomy): Bacteria > Pseudomonadota > Gammaproteobacteria > Burkholderiales > Burkholderiaceae_C > Pseudaquabacterium. The sequence goes on from JAYVDE010000204.1 coordinate 3,627, forward strand.
GGCCGGGCTTCGTCTGGGTCTCGGCCGGCATCCTGGCCAACGCGGCGCTGATCACCACCATCGGCTTCATCCTCAGCTGCGCGCTGTGTTTCGTGCTGGCGGTGCGCGGCTTCAAGTCGGCCGAAGGGCGGCTCGACATAAGCCTGCGCGCCTGGTTGATCGACGCGGCCATCGGCATGGCCATCGCCGCGCCGGTGTTCTGGATGTTCACCCAGGCGCTGGCGATCAACCTGCCAGGCCTCACGTCGACAGGGTGGTTGTGATGTTGCCCCCACGCTCACTTCGTTCGATGCCCCCCGAGGGGGCGCATGCCTCCCTTGGGGCGGCCCGGCGGGATGTGATGCGGCCCCCACGCTCACTTCGTTCGCTGCCCCCCGAGGGGGCGCATACCTCCCTTGGGGCGGCCCGGCGGGAGTCATGATGGATCTGTGGCACAACCTGCTGCAAGGCTTCATCATCGCGGGCACGCCGATCAACCTGCTGTGGGCGCTGGTGGGCTGCACCATCGGCACGGCAGTGGGTGTGCTGCCCGGCATCGGCCCGGCCACCGCGGTGGCGATGCTGCTGCCGATCACGCTGAAGGTCGAGGCCACCGCGTCGATGATCTTCTTCGCCGGCATCTACTACGGCGCGATGTACGGCGGCTCGACCACCTCGATCCTGCTCAACACGCCCGGCGAGGCCGGGTCGATGGTGACCGCGCTCGAAGGCAACAAGATGGCCAAGAACGGCCGCGCCGGGGCGGCACTGGCCACTGCGGCGATCGGCTCGTTTGTCGCCGGCACGATCGCCACCGTGTTGGTCACGCTGTTCGCGCCGCTGGTGGCCTTGCATGCGGTCAAGCTGGGCCCGCCCGAGTACTTTCTGCTGATGGTGCTGGCCTTCTGCACGGTGAGCGCGGTGCTGGGCCAGAGCACGCTGCGCGGCCTGACCGCGCTGGGTATTGGCTTGGCGATGGGTCTGGTCGGCATCGACCAGATCACCGCCCAAGCGCGCTACACCGGCGGCGTGCCCGAATTCATGGACGGGCTGGAAGTGGTGCTGGTCGCGGTTGGCCTGTTCGCGGTGGCCGAAGCCTTGTACGCCGTGCTCTACCAGGGCCGGGTGGTCGAGACCCAGAACAAGCTGAGCCGGGTCCACATGACCCGCGAGGATTGGCGCCGTTCGTGGCCGGCCTGGCTGCGCGCCACGGCAATCGGCTTTCCGTTCGGCACCATTCCGGCCGGCGGCAGCGAGATCCCCACCTTCATCAGCTACGCCACCGAGAAAGAGATCAGCAAGCACCGGCACGAGTTTGGCGGCATCGGCGCGATCGAGGGCGTGGCCGGGCCCGAGGCGGCCAACAACGCGGCCGTCACCGCCACGCTGATCCCGCTGCTGACACTCGGCATCCCGACCAGCAACACCACCGCCATCCTGCTGGGCGCGTTTCAGAACTACGGCATCCAGCCCGGGCCGCAACTGTTCGAGACCAACGGCGCGCTGGTCTGGGCGCTGATCGCCAGCTTGTACATCGGCAACGTGATGCTGCTGGTGCTGAACCTGCCGCTGGTGGGGCTGTGGGTCAAGCTGCTGAAGATTCCCAAGCCGTCGCTCTACGCTGGCATCCTGATCTTCGCCACGGTGGGTGTCTACGGCATGCGCCAGAGCGCGTTCGACCTGCTGCTGCTCTACGCCATCGGCCTGCTGGGCGTGGTGCTGCGGCGCTACAGCTTCCCCACTGCACCGGTGGTGGTCGGCATGATCTTGGGGCCCTTGGCCGAGGCCCAGATGCGCAACGCGCTGTCGATCGGCGAGGGCCATTGGAGCGTGTTCGTGCAGCGGCCGATGTCGCTGTTCCTGCTGATCGTGGTGCTGGCGGTGCTGGTGCTGCCGCGGGCGGTGGCCTGGATGAAAAGGCGGCGCGGTTGAGCTGCTGACCCCTGATTCGGGGGGGGTGCGGAGGCATTTGCGGCCGGTTTTCTAGGGGGCTCTCCTCATCAATACCGATGCCGATCCAGCCAGTGCGTGACATTGTGAATTCTTCATATTCAGGAGAGATTCATGTCCGCAGCTAAAACCGATGTCGGTCTTCGTTCCTGTGGTCTGGCAGTGGGCCGCCTACGGGGGGGCACTGCGCTCACCCCGCTGGCGCTGGCCTTGTTGGCTTTGACGGGCGCGCCGGCCCAGGCCCAGTTCAGCAGCTCGGGGGCGGTCAATGTTTACCCGGGCAATGCCGCAGTGCCCAACGGGCCCGGCAATGCCGACCTCGGCAATGTGGGGCTGTTTGTCGGCAATGGCGCGCCGGGCAGCTTTTCGGCTGTCGGCGGCAGCCTGCTGCGGATGGGCTCGCTGCTGATCGGACCGAGTGGTGCCGGTAATGGTGACGGCACGGTCCTGCTGAACGGCGTGGGCACCAAGGTGTCGCTGGTCGGCGACGGCTTCTCCAATGGCGTCATCAACCGATTCGGCGTGGGCGAATGGGGCAAGGGCGCGCTCACCGTGTCCGGTGGCGCCACGCTGGACGGCCGCGCCGAATCGGCAGCCTGCCTCGGCCAGTTCCACTACTGCAACAACTTCGTCGGCAATGCGGCGGGCTCAACCGGAGTGTTCACCGTCACCGGCGCGGGCTCCAACGCCAGCTTTCTGCGTTTTTTCGGCGTCGGCGGGCTGGCGGTGTTCCACCCACCGATTGACAGCTTCACCTTCGGCACACCCGGTGGCACCACCCGGGGCACCGTCAACGTGTTGGCCGGTGGCCTGCTGACCACCGACAACAT